>JAOZLQ010000125.1 GCA_029934755.1 Desulfuromusa sp.
AATTATATGATCCTGAAATGCTTGACAACATCGAAACCGGGTCAGATAATGCCGATGAAATTATCACTATTCTTCAACTGAGACAGGTGGATAATAATTATGAAAATCACAACAGATTTTTTGGTTATAGGTACTGGCATTGCTGGGCTCTCATACGCTTTAAAAGTAGCTGACCGGGGAACTGTTTCCCTGGTGACCAAGTGTGATGTTGATATTTCTGCGACCCAATTAGCCCAAGGTGGAATTGCGACAGTCTTCTCTGATGAAGACAGTTTTGCCTCCCATGCTGAAGATACAATGGTTGCGGGAGCCTTTCTTTCTGATCCTGAAATTGTCGACCTGGTTGTTCAAGCTGGGCCAGAAGCGATCTATGATCTGATTGATTGGGGGGTTAAATTTAGCCGCAAAGAGGACAATCAATATGATCTGACCCGTGAAGGGGGGCACAGTCAGCGCCGTATTCTCCACGCCAAAGATGCCACCGGACGTGAAATTGAGCGTGCTTTAGTGGAAGCAGCAATCAAACATCCGAATATTACCTTGTACCAGCACCATATTGCCGTTGATTTAATCACCGAAAATAAAGTTTTACAAAAAAAACTAGCTCAGAACAGCTGCCTTGGTGCCTACGTTCTGGATAAAAAGAATAATGAGGTCATCGCCTTCGGTGCGCAGTTTACAATCTTAGCTACCGGAGGAGCGGGAAAAGTTTATTTCTATACCTGCAACCCAGATATTGCGACAGGCGATGGAATTGCTATTGGCTGGCGTGCTGGTGCAACTGTCGCCAACATGGAATTCATGCAATTCCACCCCACTACACTTTATCATCCGCTCGCCAAATCTTTCTTAATTTCAGAGGCAGTCCGCGGTGAAGGGGGTATTTTAAGACGTGCCGATGGCTATGCTTTCATGCCTGATTACCATAAATTAAAAGATTTAGCCCCTCGGGACATTGTTGCCAGGGCCATCGATAGTGAGATGAAAAAATCAGGTGCTGATTGTGTATTTCTTGATATCACCCATAAAGATGCTGAGTTTATCAAAGGGCACTTTCCAATGATCTATGAAACTTGCCTTGGTTTCGGTATTGATATGACCAAAGATCCAATTCCAGTCGTTCCGGCAACCCATTATCTTTGTGGCGGATTGAGTGTCAACGAAAGTGGTGAAACCAATATCCACAATTTGTTTGCTATCGGTGAAGTTGCCTGTACCGGTTTACATGGTGCCAATCGCTTAGCCAGCAACAGTCTTCTTGAAGGGATTGTCTTTGCCAAAATTGCTGCGGAAATATCATTATCCCGGCTTGGAGAACAACTTCCTCCGACCACCCACGTTCCTCCATGGGATTGTGGAAATGCGACCGACAGCGATGAAGAAGTGATTGTCGCACATAACTGGAATGAAATCCGTCGTTGTATGTGGAACTACGTTGGTATCGTCCGTTCTGATAAACGCCTACAGAGAGCAATGAATCGGATCTTGATGATTCAAAAGGAGATCGATGAGTATTATTGGGATTTCCTGCTGACTTCTGACCTCATTGAATTACGCAATATTACGACCGTCGCCAGATTGATTGTTCAAAGTGCACTTTCACGGCATGAAAGCCGGGGGCTACACTATACAATCGATTACCCTGATCGGGATGATGAAAATTTTCACCGTGACACAATCATTCCCGGCGCCCGCTATTCAGGCAAAGGATAATATTTTGGATATCGATACAATTCGAAAAAATATTAATCAACTTGATGATGATTTATTACGAATATTCAATCAGCGAGCCGCTCTAGCTCTTGAGATAGGTGAGGTTAAAAACCAACTTGGCCTACCTATATACGATCCCAGAAGAGAGAAGCTGATCTTCAAACGGATACAAGAAAAAAACCAAGGGCCCCTGGATAATTCAGCAATTATCCGGTTATTTGAACGGGTGATTGACGAAAGCCGCAGTCTGGAACGAACCCACAGCAAGGGAGATCGCTGAGATGTTGGTCATTATGAAAAGAAAAGCAACTGAAAACAATCTGGAACAAGTGAAACAGTTTTTAGTCGAAGAGGACTGCGATTTTCATCAGTCAACCGGAGTTGATCGAATTATTCTCGGAGTTGTTGGTGATACGGGCAACATCAATTCCAGCACGTTATTACAGATTCCAGGAGTACTTGATATCTACACAATTCCAAATGACGAATAAACGGGGTGAGCGGGACTCACCCCGGACAATCTATGTAATTATCCAACAACTTCTGATTTAGTAAATACGGTTCGTAGTACCTGCCCTGCTCCTTCAATCGCCTCACGTGCACCCTCTTCGCGATCAACCAGAGTGATAATTCCAACAACCTCAAGACCTTCTTCCTGGGCCCGCTCAACCGCCTTCATCGAGGAACCACCCGTTGTGGTCACATCTTCAACGATAACAACTCTGGAACCGGGTGGCAGATTCTTCCGCCCTTCCAACCATTGACCGGTACCATGTCCTTTTGGCTCTTTACGAATAATGAATGCATGAACACTGCACCCATCAAGTTGCGCTGCAATAGACGTAGCGGTAGCAATTGGATCAGCTCCAAGGGTCAACCCGCCAACACCATCAATCGGACCCTCAAATTTTTTAACTTCATCCCAGAAAGCCTGACCGACCAACAACCCACCTTGTGCATGAAGGGTTGTCTGTTTTCCATCAAAATAGAAATTACTTTTTCGGCCGGAAGCCAGTGTAACTTCTCGTTCTTCGTAGGATAGTTCACAAATAATCGCTTTTAATTTTTCCTTAAAACTCATCGGCACACTCCTTAAATCATCCTTAAGAATTGACATCTAACTAACTAATTTATATCAGAAAAGACCTAGCTGATTACTATCTGTCAGGCGTGGAAACTTAACCGGGTACTCGCCGCTGAAACAGGCATCACAGAAATCAATTTTATGATCACCAAATTGTCGTAAGGCCGCATGGAGGCCAGCTAGGTCAAGGTAACAAAGAGTATCAGCAGTAATATAACGAGCAATTTCTTCGATACTATGAGACGCAGATATAAGCTCTTTGCGTGAGGGAGTATCAATACCATAGAAGCAGGGATAACTGGTTGGTGGACTCGAAACCCGCATATGGACTTCCTTGGCACCAGCATTACGAATCATTTTTATAATTTTACGAGAAGTGGTTCCACGGACAATCGAATCATCAACCACGACCACCCGTTTTCCTTCCAGAATTTCACGCACAGGATTGAGCTTCAATTTGACTCCAAAATGGCGAATTGACTGCTGTGGTTCAATGAAGGTTCGCCCCACATAATGGTTGCGGATTAGTCCCAATTCAAACGGCAAACCCGACTCTTCAGCATAGCCCATCGCTGCGGGCATACCGGAATCGGGAACGGCAATAACCAGATCGGCATCAACTGGATATTGGCGTGCCAGTTGCCGGCCAAATTCTTTCCGCACCGGATAGACCATCCGATTAAAGATCCGGCTATCAGGACGAGCAAAATAGATATATTCGAAGATACAGGGAGTATTGCGCATCTTTTCCTTAAACGGGAAATATGATTTCATCCCTTTTTTGTCAACAACGATCATTTCTCCCGGTTCAATTTCCCGAATATATTCAGCTTCAATCAGGTCAAAAGCACAGGATTCAGAAGCCACAACAAAAGCTCCTTCTAGTTTTCCCAGACTCAATGGGCGGAACCCACTTGGATCGCGAACGGCTATCATTCGTGTCTCAGTGAGAAAAGCCAGGCTATAAGCCCCTTTGACCTGTTGTAAAGACTCACAAACCCGTTCCACTAGAGAATCAGATTGGGCACGAGCAATCAGGTGAATAATAGTTTCTGTATCCGCAGTGGTTGAAAAAATAGACCCGCTTTTTTCCAGAGCATTCCGAACTTCCGGGGCATTAACCAAATTACCGTTATGTGCAACTGCAATACTTCCACGTGAATAATCAACCATGATTGGTTGACAGTTTTTCATATCATTGCCGCCAGCGGTTGAATAGCGAACATGACCGATAGCAGCACGACCCGGTAATTTATCAAAAATATCGTCCCGTTTAAAAACATCGGCAACAAGTCCCATTCCAAGATGAGCTTTAAGCTGCACACCATCCGAAGCAACGATACCGCAGCTTTCCTGTCCGCGATGTTGCAAGGCATAGAGACCAAGATAAGTCAGATTAGCAGCTTCTGGATGACCGAAGATGCCAAAGACGCCACATTCTTCGTGGAGCTTATCAAACATAAGATTTAATTATCCCCTATATATTACGGGTTCAGGTATTTGGGCTGCAAACGACTAGACATACCAATAAGTCTAACAACTTACAGCAATTCTTTTTTGATAAAATTGACTGCATTCCGATAAAGCAACAATCCCATCCCTTCTTCAGGTAAAGTTTCCCGAGTCCAGCGGGGATGGTGAGTTCGGTGGGTATAGGCTTCAGGATGAGGCATTAAACCGAACAGACGACCAGTCTGATCACAGATCGCCGCAATCGCTGCCAAGCTACCATTTGGATTTTCTGGATAACTCTGGGTTGGTTGTCCTTGATTGTCAGCATATTTCATGACCGCCAAATGCTGGTTTTCAAGTTGTTGCAATATCTTCATATCAGCAGTGATAAATTTACCTTCACCATGACGAACCGGCAAATACAAATTGTCCAACCCTTGGGTAAAGATACATGGGGATGCAGGGTCAACAATCAATTGACACCAGCGATCCTCAAAACGTCCACTGTCATTATGAGACAGGGTACAAGTCTGCTGCGGGTTCCCATCAATTGCTGGTAGCAATCCCATTTTAACCAACAACTGAAAACCGTTACAGACACCCATCACCAGTTTACCTGCAGCAATAAATTGTTGCAATTTAACCGCCAAGGAATCGGGGCTGCCAACCACCCGTGCATGCAAGAGTCGATTTGCGCCAGCCTTTGCACTACCCAGATCATCACCATCGAGAAAACCACCAGCGAGATTGAGAAAGTGATAATCGTTCAGGTCAACCCGACCGGTGAGCAGTTCAGCGATATAAACAATATCTGCATCAGCTCCAGCCAAGCGGCAGGCATGGGCAACCTCACGCTCACAATTGGTTCCGTTGCCGGCAATAACAATCGCTTTGACGGTTTTATCCATTTCACATCTCCCGCAAAGGCGTTTGCCACGCCTGTTTTAGCTCTTCAAGTGACTGATGGATCAGTTTCTGCCCCTGCAATCCGTTAACAACCAGATCCCTTTTTTCAAAAACCTGACCAATACAATGACAACTCTGATTTTCAAACAATTTTGCAAAAGTTTCTTTATTCTCAGGATGAACCGTTATCAGCAAGCGGCTTTGTGATTCTGAAAAGAGGAGTTTATCCTCACGCATACCTTCATCTTTATCAACCAGAGAAAGATCGATCTCCATCCCGAACCCACCGGCAAAAGCAGATTCGGCCAAAGCAACTCCTAAGCCACCATCCGACAAATCGTGGCAGGAAGCAATCAGCTCCTGTTGTTGTGCCCGGTTAAGGGTGCGATAACGGCGCAGAGCCGTTTCAGCGTCAACTTGTGGAACCTGGCTCCCAAGCTCTTCATGTTGCGCGTAGTATTCTGAACCGCCAAGCTCATCGCTAGTCAATCCAAGCAGATAAACCAGATCACCAGGACGTTTCACGTCCATAGATACCGCTTTACGCGCATCGGATATTTTACCAATGACCGAGAATAAAACCGTTGGCGGGATTGATATTTTAGTGTTGCCAATCTGATAATCGTTTTTCATCGAGTCCTTACCAGAAATCAGCGGCACACCATAAGCAACACAATAATCATACAACGCTTGATTCGCACGAACCAGCTGTGCTGCTTTATGTCTGCCATCAGGAGTCTTAATACTTTCGACCGGATCACACCAACAGAAGTTATCCAAACCTGCCACATGGTCAATATTACCACCCACGGCAACATAGTTCCGCAGGCCTTCATCAATGGCACAGGCCATCATGTGGTAAGTATCTATATCGCTATAGCTGGGGCAAATTCCATGGGCAACGACAACCCCTTCAAACGAATCGAGTAACGGCCTGAATACGGCAGCATCCGAAGGTCCATCATTGGTGACCCCCATCAATGGTTTAATCACTGTTCCGGCCTGCACTTCATGATCATAGCGACGGACAACCGATTCCTTGGAGCAGATATTCAGACGAGATAAAAGTTGTTGCAACTCAAAACCAAGGTCATCCGGTTGGACAAATTCCGGTTCCGCTAATGTTTGAGGCTGCCATTTCGCCGGGATCACCATCTGCGGGACACCTTCATGAACAAAATCCATCCCCAGATATGAAACGGTCTTCCCCTCATAGAGACAATGGAAATAACCGGTGTCGGTAAAAATACCAAGGTCGGCCGCTTCAACACCCATCTCGGTCGCCAGAGAGATAAAAGCTTCCAGCGTGTCTTCCGGAACCGCCAGAGTCATCCGCTCCTGAGCTTCCGAAATGAGGATTTCCCAAGGTTGCAGCCCTGGGTATTTAAGAGGTGCACGATCCAGATGAAGCTCAAAACCACCGGTATCTTCAGCCATTTCTCCAACAGAGGAAGAAAGACCACCAGCACCATTATCAGTAATGGAGTTATACAATCCCCGATCACGGGCAATAATCAGAAAATCAAACATTTTACGCTGGGTAATCGGATCGCCAATCTGTACCGCTGTCACCGGAGAACCTTCATGAAGTTCTTCTGACGAGAAGGTCGCACCATGGATGCCATCTTTACCGATCCGTCCGCCAGTCATAACA
>JAOZLQ010000126.1:0-5248 GCA_029934755.1 Desulfuromusa sp.
GAGTTCAGTTCGTTGAGCATGCGGTCGGCAAAATTGGGCCAAGGCACGAATTCGAAATGCATTGTGTTGCCGCTCTTGGCTTCGAAATCCTTGCTCATCTCCACTAGTGCATTAGCCGGATCCCATGAAGCCCAGCAAAGTGTGAGGTCTTCCGCTAAAGCGCTGTTCACCCCTACGACACTCATGGCGAAGACAGCTGTCGAAATCAGAAAATTTGAAACTCTCATAGATTCCTCCCAGATCATTGATGGCGGATGTCGGCGAAGGGCCATTTTCCGCGATATTAATTGCAATAATTAGCATAAGTGATGCACATCCTCCGGTCAATGAATAATTGAGGTACGTACATCATTTTGCGGCGATATCAACTGTGACTCCGAACCAACATCCTTATAAGTAGCTGGTTTTTGTATCTTCCGGCAAATTCTCTCGCAGAATGATTTCGATGCGAATACGCTCTTGTGAAGCCACCGTGCCGATTCGTGTTATACGAGCCTTCAAGACACGAATCGAGCTGCGCACCAAATGGCCCACGTCCTGAGTTATAACGGCATCCATGGTGCCAGTGATAAGCCTCGCGCGGGTGTGCTGAGTCAGTTCATGGCCAATAATCACGTATTTTTGCGGTATCCCCTGCGCCTCTATCGCTTGCATGGTTTCCGATACATCGTGATTCATCAGATAGATGCCGACGATCTCCGGATTATTGTGCAAAGCTACCGCGATAATTTTCGCCGTGCGGGCAGCATCCGCGTAGGTTTCCATCGAAGGATGCACCCGTAACCGTGGTACATATTTCGCCATGATGGCATCAAAACCCAGCCGGCGCTCTAAGCTGTCGCGCGATTGCATAGTCTCGGTAACGGCCAGAACTGTGCCCTGCCGCTCGCCGATAAACCGCGCCAGAAGTTGCCCAGCGGTGCGCCCCGCAGCCTCGTTGTTAATGCCCACAAAATAGGCGCTTTGGGCGTTGGGTTGGTTGGAAACAAAGGCAACCACAGCGATGCCACGGGCGTCCAGTCGCAAGATAGCGTCGCGCACCTGCGCGGTTTCGGGCGCCATGATCGCCACGCCATCCACTTTATCTGCCGACAGCCCGTCAATCTCTTGCGCAATACGATGCGGGTCGTTTGCCGATACGCGAGTTATGGATACAGTTGTGCGTTCATGCACCATGGAAACATTGGCTTCATCAAGTGCTATATGAATCATGTTGGTGAATTCATCGTCATGGTCGGGCAGTAGGAACACCAGCTTGTATTCCGTACTGCGCGCCAAGTTGGCCGCTGAGATATCGCGCACATAGTTCAGTGCCCTGATCGCTGCCGTAACCCGCTCAACCGTAGCCTGTCGCACTCCCCCGCGCCTATTGAGTACCCGATCCACGGTTGCAAGGCTTACTCCTGCCGCCTTGGCCAGATCTTTAGTTGTTGGCTTGTCCATACGCTTTTCCTCTGAAAGGGATACTCTAATTCGCAAGTATACGGTACGTCAATCATATAGGCAAAGTTGTCGCTGATATGGGCATATGACAACCAGCTTGGCCATTTCAACATAACCTTTCCAATAAATTCTTTCCGACATTTCAAGTCTTCCTTGCAACATCCTATATTTATTGACTTTTCATTTTTATCAAAACTGTGGATTGTTTCTTGCAAAATTTACGGGAGTTTATTTTTATCCCCGTAAAATCAAGATGATTTATATTGATTTTGGCTGGTGGTTATCTCCTCCAGCGATATGAATGAGAGAAATACTATCTGGAGGTATCATGAAACAACGACGCAAATCCTACCAAACCACCCTCACCGTTCTTTTCATCATTTTCTTTTTACTGACTTGTGGTATTGCAGCTGCTGAATCCACCCTGTCCATAAAGGATTGTAGTAAATGTCATGAAGTTCAACCGCGTGAGATTAATACTGCCGGAGCAGCTCACGAAAGTCAGATTAATTGCCTTGACTGCCATATTGCTCATCGGCCGATAAGCGCAAATAACATCCCTACTTGTAGTCAATGCCATGAAGGAACCGAGCATTACTCACTTGATAACTGCATGAGTTGTCATAATCCGCACCAGCCTTTGAATGTTGTTCTGGAAGGGGAACTCAAAGCAGAGTGTCTGAGTTGCCATACTGAGCAGAACGCTCAACTTGTTGCAAATCCAAGTATGCACACGGAAGTCTCCTGTAACTTCTGCCACGCTGATACCCATGGCAACATTCCCGATTGTACCGAATGCCATGAACCACATTCAGCTGAAATGGCACAGAACGACTGCGCTACTTGTCATGCCGCTCATCAACCAACCGTTTTGGAATACCCAAACACGACGCCAAACCTGTTATGTGCTGCGTGTCACGATACTGCTTATAGCGAACTTATGGCGACACAAACAAAGCACAAAGATGTCGGTTGCGTAGAATGTCATTCTGACAAACACCAGACAGTCCCTCTATGTAGTGACTGTCATGGTATCCCGCATGCTGCGGGGATTCATGCCAAGTTCCCGGAATGTGGAAGTTGCCATAATACAGCTCATGATCTGGATAATTTGAGCAACTAATATGGTTGCTTTCAGATCACTGTTGACAACTATTTTCTTTTTTTCTCAGTTTGGGCAGCAGCTACCGCTCAAACTGAGGATGTTGAGAAGCTGGACAACCTTCCAATACAGAATGCAGTCCCAGCGTCCCACAGCAAAAAATTGCTGAAGAAATACCCCCGCTGTCTGGATTGCCACCTGGATGTTCAAGATTTATCGATCAAAAACTGAGCTGCCTCACTAAGGCTTTTTTGTGAAAATATTTATCGGCCAATTGATACTTGTTCTTTTTTTTCTCGGCGGGTTTATCTCTCCCCTCTATGGAGCAGATAGCGGGACCACTGTTGATCAGGGATCTGACAACTTATTTTGCAAGCAATGTCATATCAAAGAAATTGAAGATATTGAAACTGAAGGGATGGCACACAAGACAGACATCAACTGTACTGATTGCCATGCGGGGCATAAACCAAAATCTTTTGAAAATATTCCTCGGTGTAACCAGTGTCATTCAGGTACTGCACACTATGATCAATTGCAGTGCCTGAACTGTCATCGGAACCCGCACCGGCCACTTGAAATTAAACTCCCGAAAAAAGCCCACGCAGAATGTCTGACTTGCCATGAATCTCAGGGGGTGGAATTAAAGCAGTTTCCCAGCTATCACAGTACGCTGGTTTGTACCGATTGCCACTTTAAACATGAATTTCTTCCTGAATGTCTGTCTTGTCACAAGTCGCATGCTGAGTCCATGGATGAGGAAACTTGCCAAGCCTGCCATGCGCCACATAGACCACTTAATATAACCTATTCTTCTGCTGATGTTCCGACAAGCTTCTGCTCTCCCTGTCATCCAGAAGCTGCAATTTTTATGGAGAAAACCCAGCGCAAACATAAGCAACTGAGTTGCGCAGAATGTCATATAAATCAGCATAAATCCGTTCCAGCCTGTGAAGAGTGCCACGGCAAACCCCATGCTGATGCTCTTCACAAAAAGTTCCCTGGCTGTAGAGATTGTCATAATACAGCTCATAATCTTGATTGAGTTGCTCTGCTCTATCTTCAAATAGAGAGTGTCAATATCTACATATTCAGACCTGCGGAGGCACCTGAACATTGAAGAAAATATTTGGTTTTTCACAGCTAGATAGCCTGACCATAACAACCTGTTATTTCGCCATTGGAGCCACTTGGGCTCTTTACGGAAATAAACTAATTGGATTATTGCTTCCCAACCAGGAAAGTACTGTCCGCCACTCGGCTGGACCTTGCTATTGGTGTTTTGTCGTCGCCTCATCAGGCCTACTCTACCTATTGTTAAAATATTGGGATTCTGCACAGACAAAATCACAAGAGGCTTTGTATAAGATGAAACGTTCACTGAAAAGTTACAGTGAATGTACAAAAGCTATGATCAAAGCCGAGAACGAGATGGCATTAATGGAAGATATCTGTCGTATCTGTATTGAAGTTGGTGGACATCGTATGGCTTGGGTTGCTTTTGCTGAAAATGATTCACAAAAAAGTCTAAGACCAGTGGTTCACTGGGGTGAGAAGGGCTGCTTTTTCGAAAACTTTCATGCTAGCTGGGCTGAAACCGAGTGTGGCAAAGGTCCTATCGGGACGAGTATCCGTACGAGTGAGCCGGTTATTTTTCAGGATTTAATGACAAACCCACGTTTTGCAAGCTGTCGCGAAGCTGCCGAAAAATGCGGTTATGCTTCTTGCATTTCTCTGCCGTTGCGGGACATCAAGAAAATTTTTGCGGCTCTGGTCATTTTTGATGCAGAACCGAATGTTTTTGATAAAGGGCATGCGCTACTGTTGAAGGAACTTGCTGAAGATCTATCTTACGGAATACAAAACTTGCGCTTAAAAACTGATCGTAAACAGGAGATAGAAAAAAGTCTGATGCTTGCAGCAGTGACTGAACAAACCTCTGATGGAGTCATTACTTTTGATTCACATGGAACCATAGAATACCTCAATTCAAGCTTTACTAAATTGTGTGGAGTCTCCGCCAATGAAGGAATTGGTGTCTGTATCCATGATTTTGAATGCTCAAAACGCAATCCTGATTTTTACCAGGCAGTTCGAGAATCACTTGAAACAAAAGCTATGCGAGTTGGACGTTTTATTAATGAAGATAGGGCCGGCAATAAACACGATATTGACGCAAGAATATCGCCAATTCTTGATGAATCGGGTCAGGTTGTCAGATATGTCGTAACCGTCAGGGATGTAAGTCAGGAGGTTCAGTTACAAACCCAGCTCCGCCAGGTTCAAAAAATGGAGGCCTTGGATACATTGTCAGGAGGGATTGCACACGATTTCAATAGTATCCTTAAGAATATTATAAGTAATTCAGAAAAAGGATTGATCGCCGACGCGGCCGATAGACCTGTACAGGGGAATCTATTCCAGATACTAAGAGAGACATTACGCGGAAAAGATTTAATCAAATCATTTATGACCATCAGCCAACAAAGAGAACAACCACGGCAGCAGATTATGATTTCTAATATCATAAGAGAAAGTATGGATTTATTGGAGGCATCCATACCATCAATCATTAAGTTGAAAAAAGATATTACCCCTGGTCTTGGATTGGTAGCGGGAGATTCTGTACAAATTCACCAAGTCATTACAAATCTTTGTACTAATGCGACTGATGCAATGCGATCAACCGGGGGAATTTTAGAA
>JAOZLQ010000126.1:5348-6798 GCA_029934755.1 Desulfuromusa sp.
GAACATTACTTAAGCCCCTGAGAAAAAATTTCATGCTGGTAGCGTTTTTTTAGATCTATCATCCATTCAGCATATAAAGTTTCATACTTTTTTTTCTCCTGTCGCTGACGAATTTTGACTTTGACTTCTTCAAACAGCAACTGCTTGGGTGGATTCAGTTCGGTCAATTTAATAATATTAAATCCTTCCCGCGTTTCAACGGGACCGGCAATCTCCCCCGGTTTCAAATCAACAATGGCATCTTCAATCTCTTTGGCGATCTGACCGGTATGGAAATAACCGATATCTCCGCCAACCATTTTTGTTCGGTCGTCAGAATTGTAATAAGCTAGATTATAAAAATCCTCCCCAGCTTTGGCTTGTTCGGCCAAACCCAGGGCTTTCAATCGTGCTGGTTCCTTGTCAGTCGCGATCCGTGATGGGTCGACCTTAATAAGAATGGCACTGACTCGATACTGCTTTGGCCGCTTGTACATTCTTTTGTTCTTTTCATAAAAATCTCGGATTTCTGCTTCGGAAAGAATTGCTTTTGATCCTAACGCCATCTCTTCAGCTTTTTTTGCCATCAATATTCTGGAGACGGACGCATAAAAATCCTTCAGATTCTCTTCACCGAGTGCTTTTTGTAATGCTTTCTCAGTTTTAAATTTTCCCCGAATTTTTCCCAGCCGCTTTTCCAAGTCCGATTTAGAAATCGAAATTTTCTGCTGCAAAGCGTACTGAACTTTATAGCCTTGATCGATCAGACTCTCCAGAGACTGTGCTCTTACTTCAGCTAGTTTTTCTTCAGAAATCCCACTATGAAAGCTGCTATTCATCGGTATGATTCTTTGCATTTCCCGATTCAATTCATAAACAGTCACGGGGGTAGCAACTATTTTTGCAACAATTGTTGGCTCCGCCAGGGCGGTTCCCGTACCAAGAAAAATGATCAAACTTGTGGCGATGAAAAGAAATAATAATCTAAGCGGTTTAAGCATTACATGGCTCCTGTGAAGTATTGCCGGGTAAATTTCAGGATAACGAAATATTTTCAAGTAGCTTGTTAAGTTTTTCTTTTCCATTTTGCAAAAGTTTCTGATCAGCAGATCCTTGCTCCAGATCATTTAGCGCGTCGTGCAGTTGTTCGAAACGGGTCAGGTTATTTGTCCGAGTCTGTTCAAGAATGGAGGTCAAATCTCCAGCCTTCATAATAC
Organism: Desulfuromusa sp.; assembly: GCA_029934755.1. Taxonomy (GTDB): domain Bacteria; phylum Desulfobacterota; class Desulfuromonadia; order Desulfuromonadales; family Geopsychrobacteraceae; genus Desulfuromusa. Next base: position 6,545 of record JAOZLQ010000126.1, read on the forward strand.
AACCATCACAGGTAAAAGGCTTGTTGAAGTCTCCCTCTGCCATAGCCTGGATGGTCTCTTCCATGCTGGAAAAATTATTATTTATTCTTCTGAAAATAAACAGTGAGAGTAGCAAAATCGTCACAACAACGATGAGGATGATGTAGAAATTGACGCTGAACAGTAGATTGACAAGGAAATCTCCCACCCGCTCAATTTTTATGTGGGTTGAGTAAAGGTGCTGTTCAACTGCAGCACGGATTTGTAAAAACAGA
>JAOZLQ010000127.1 GCA_029934755.1 Desulfuromusa sp.
ACGTAGAGGAGATAAATACCGATGGATAAAGTAAATATTGAAGATAAGTTTTCCCAGTTTGACGAGCATTGGCAACCCAAAATCGTCGGCGAACTAAATGGTCAGTACGTCAAATTAGCTAAACTGAAAGGGGAATTTGTCTGGCACCAGCACGAAACGGAAGATGAGATGTTTATGGTCATCAAAGGGCAACTGCTGATCAAATTACGGGATCGCGATGTCATCCTGAATCCGGGTGAATTTTTTATCATCCCACGCGGTGTCGAGCATATTCCGATTGCAGAAGATGAAGTCGAGGTGATGCTCTTTGAACCTAAATCGGTTGTCAATACTGGAGATATCCAAGATGAACGAACTTTGGATACTTCAGAATTTCTTTAGATTTCCATAGACACCAGCATCAACTTTAACAAAGAAAAGGCAGGATCAGAGTCCTGCCTCATTTTCTCAATACATTTCATACGTTTATTTTAACCAGCTCTTATTTAACCTTAATTTCGATTGACTTCGGTTTTTTGATCTCAGTTTTAGGGATCGTTAAAGTCAACAAACCATCTTTAAATCCTGCTTCTATTTTTTCTTCGTCAACATTTTCCGGAAGTGTAAAACTACGACTAAAACTGCCATAATAGCGTTCAATACGATGAAACTTTTTCCCTTTTTCTTCTTTTTCCAGTTTGTTTTCACCGCTGATGTTCAGTACATGATCTTCCAAACTAATCTTAACATCTTCACGTTTAATTCCAGGGACTTCAACATTAACACTGAAACTGTCATCGGTCTCACTGATGTCGGCTCGTGGTGCCCAATCTGCACCTTTGATGTTCAAATCACGACCACCGCGAAATGGCCAGTCCAGCGATTTTGCGTAGGGATCTAACATCCCTTCCATTTCCCTAAAGGGGTCCCATTTTGCCAATTTCATAGCCAGCCTCCTCTACAAATGCGGGATGATTATATCCGGACAAACCGCCCGCGTTCAGCTTGCCAAGATACCAAAATCAAATAATAGATATATTTACAAACCACCCTGTCATCCTTACTTTCAGGATATCGCCTTTTTCCGTTTTTTCAAGCATTTGCACAAAACTAATCAGCGGTGTCTCCAGTGGAATAAAAAACAATAAATTATCCACCGCCTTCTGTTGTGATAAGATATCTAAAATTCAATCCTTGCAGGAGACAGTGTTTTTTTCTACAGGAGATCGCCGATGAGCCGTCTATTTTCACCCTTAAAGCTTCGTGAATTGACTATCCCCAATCGTATTTTTGTTTCACCAATGTGTCAGTATTCCAGCCCGGATGGCAAACCCAATGATTGGCACTTTGTTCATCTAGGGAGTCGCGCTGTTGGTGGTGCCGGTTTAGTGATAACCGAAGCAATTGCGATTACCCCTGAAGGAAGAATCAGCCCAGATGATCTTGGTATCTGGAGTGATGATCATGCCGAAGCATTGACCACCAGTGTCAATTTCATTAAAAAACAGGGGTCTGTTGCAGGTATTCAGTTAGCTCATGCCGGACGTAAAGCGTCAGTAGCAGCTCCCTGGCTGGGAGGGGGACCGCTGAATTTAGACGATCGCGGCTGGCAACCACTAGCACCAAGCGCAATTCCCTTTACACCAGATCATCAAACACCCAGAGAAGCCAGTGTTGATGATATGAATAGTATCACCCAGCAGTTCGCCGAAGCGACCCGTCGCTCCTTGAAAGCGGGTTTCCAGGTTGTAGAGTTGCATGCTGCTCACGGTTATTTGCTCCATCAATTTCTTTCACCATTGAGTAATATCCGCAACGATGACTTTGGAGGCTCTTTAGAAAACCGAATGCGCTTTCCATTGCGTATTGCAAAAACCGTCCGCGAAAACTGGCCAAAAAACCTCCCAATGTTTGTCCGCATTTCTGCAACCGATTGGGTTAAAGGGGGCTGGGATTTAGATCAGTCTTTAGAATTCTGTCGCAACCTTAAAGAGCTTGGAGTCGATCTGATCGATTGTTCAACGGGTGGGCTGGTATCTGATGCAGTCATCCCTGTCGGGCCAGGTTTTCAGACCTCTATGGCCACTAAGATCAAAGACAAAGTCAAGATTGCTACCGGCACGGTCGGGCTAATCACCGAACCGGTGCAAGCTGAACAGATCATTGCGACAGGACTAGCGGATACAGTGTTGTTAGGACGGGAACTGTTACGCAACCCCTACTGGCCGTTACATGCTGCGCGTGAGCTAGGAGATAAATTCCAGTGGCCGGTACAATATGAGCGAGCCTAGCACCCTAAACTTTTGGATCTTAAAGCATTCTGTGGAGGATAAGAGCACAAGATTGCAATGCAGGAGTCTACTTTGCAGTAGATTTTTGTAAGGATTAATAGTCTTATATCTATGCAGACCATTTTTATCCGCTGGCACGTGATCCAAGGGAAACAAGTAACCAACACAAACAGATCAACATAACAATCAGACTCAGCCAATAACCATACCAGGAAAACCCTATATGCCCTGTTTTAGCTCGAGTCAACTTCCGATATTCTTTCATCTGTTTATGAACCTGCCAACGTATCTCAAAGAAACTGCTTTTAATCTCTTCAGCGGAGACACAACGCAGAATTTGAATTGAATAATAGAAATTAATCAAACTGAAACATAACAAAAGAATAAGTAAAATCAAGAGCAAAAGAAATCCTCTGGTAAATACAATCGCAATTATTACTTGGTATGTTTTTCTGACTGAATCAGAGAACTTTTAAGTTGTTCTATCATTTGTGTTAATTCCAGATTCAGTTTTTGCAACTGATTTATCTTTTCAGACATTTGCTGATTCTTCTTTTTCAGCTGTTTAAATTCAAGCATCTGTCTCTGTTCAGATTTACGCAATTTTTCTATCTGCACTTTGCGCTGAGACAGTTCCTGAACATAAAGGATAATTGTCTCTGCTCGAACAGCCCAAACACTATCTGGATAATCGACCTTAAGTTTTTGCAAACTGTCGATACGATGACTTGACTGAAACTCTTCAAAAGCCAGACAAAAGTTTTGTTGGTCTTGCAATATTGCTTGTCTTGGTTGTGGGTTAAAAGCTGCACAACCAGTAAGAAACAAAGATAACAGCAAAATAGAAAATAACTTCATAGTTATTTACGTCTTTCCAGCATATAGTTACTTCCTTCCTGAATTTTCAAATACTCCTTGACTCGCGCACAGTCCTGACTAATTGCAAGACGGGAGGGATAATCATAACGGTCGGATGATATGACAGCAATCGATATCGTCATCAACGGGAAAATACGCTTTACTCCATAACGATCCTCACCTGAAAAAGAACCTGCAATTCGATCCTCATCGCTATAAAAAGAAGGGACAATTTCAGTAAAGCCATCGATAATTTTCTGTGCCAGTACTTCCCCATAATCAATACCACAAAGCACCACATAATCATCACCACCAATATGACCGACCAGATCCTGCGCACAACCAAATTCGCCAACGACTTGCTTCAATAGCTCACCCACCATAGCCAAAACATCACTGCCAGCCTTATAACCATAGCGATCACTATAAACTTTAAAATTATCCAAATCGATATAGAGATGAGAGAACGGTTCACGATTACTGATTCGCATTTCGATTTCACGATCAATCGCAAGATTTCCTGGTAATAGCGTCAACGGGTTGGCATCCAGATGCAACTGTTCCAGTTCAGACAATTTCTGACCCATTTGTGCAAAATCATTGGCCAACTGAGAAAATTCATCGTCTCCCGATAGATCGGGATGATGATCAAATCTTCCTGCTGAAATTCTTTGCGTTGCCTTTTTTAACTCTTTGACCGAACGGTGAATACTCAAAATCACGGTCAAGGAAACTGGCGCAGAAAGCAATATGCCAATTAAAGTCAGCAATACTGTCATCTGAAAAGCTTCCCCAGTATGTTGAGACAGTCGGGCAAGTCCGGTATTTATATTCTGCTGTTGTCGCTCTCTGAAATCAGCGAGATAACTCAACAATTGAATCCGTAATGGCACTGTTATCTCGGTGGAAATTTGCTGTGCCTGCGTCCAATCTTCCCAAAACAGTGCTTCCGATAGCTGGCTGTCTGCCTTTCGATAGCTTTCAATAAATTTGATTAAAGGTTTTGTCTGCTCCGAGAGGGGTGGATGATTCAAGGCGAGCGCGTAGCGCGTAAATTCATTATTACGGTTAAGCCGCAATTCACTAAGCGCCGGATCACGTAAAATCAGTAGTTGTTTTTCGATATTTTCTTGGGCTAAAAGATTCTGCTGAAGATCGCGAACCAACTCAAATGTACGAAATTCGACATTGACCAGATGTTCAGTATCAAGAGTCTGCTGGTGCAGACGTGAAAGGGCAAAACCAACAGCCAGCAGACTAAAAATAACAACCACCAAATAGCCGATGACTACTTTTTTTGTTACGGTCGAAAATAAACTACGCATAGAAGCTATCCACCCCTGTTGTTGGAAAGGTTAAGATAATACTACAAAAACAAATATCTATGGGAAATTTAATCTTGAACCTGATCAAACATACAAACAAAAAAGCGCCCGAAAAGGCGCTTTAAGATAGAAAAAATGGAGCAATTATATTCCCAGATAAGCTTTTCTTACATCATCATTCGCCAACAGATTTGCAGCAGAATCAACCAAGGTAATACGACCATTTTCCATAACATAACCACGATCAGCCAGCTTCAACGCCTGATTAGCATTTTGTTCAACCAAAAATATCGTGGTATTACTCTCTTTGTTAATTTGGCGAATAATTTCAAAAATTTGTTTGATAATCAGTGGTGCTAACCCCAGAGATGGCTCATCTAGCAGCAAAACACGTGGTCTGGCCATCAATGCCCGAGAAATGGCCAGCATCTGCTGTTCGCCACCGGACAATGTTCCCCCAAGCTGAGTGCGACGTTTTTCAAGAATCGGGAACAAAGTCATAACATAATTCAAATCCTGCTGAATTAATTTCTTATTTTTACGCAGGAAGGCACCCATCTCCAGGTTCTCCAAAACGGTTAGATCAGGAAAAATTCGACGCCCTTCAGGAACCTGAACAATGCCCTTCTGCACAATTTTATCTGCACCAACCCCCTTAAGTGAATCACCATCTAAGAGAATATCACCTGACCGCGGTGGAGTAATTCCACAAATCGACATCAAAGTTGTCGTTTTACCAGCACCATTTGCCCCGATCAGAGCAACGATTTCACCCTCTTTGATCTCAATAGACACATCTTTTAGTGCTTGGATATTACCATAATAAGTCTGTATATTCTGAATCTTAAGCATAATACTCTCGTTAATAAATGGGGTGACTAAGCAAAAATCATGTTCAACAAGTGGTCGAGTTTTTCAGGGAGAAGACATACATAAGTATGACAATATCCTGCAAATCTACGACACCGCCGTGGAGTGTTTTTTTTGCAACGCCATCAATCATCAGTTTCTTCACCTAGGTAGGCTTCGATAACCTTCGGGTTATCTTTGATCTCCTGAGGACTCCCTTCAGCAATTTTCTTACCGTATTCCATTACGTAAATAGGATCAGAGATATTCATAACCAGCTTCATGTCATGCTCAATCAACAAAATAGCCATTTTGCCTTCTGCACTGATCTTACAGATCAACTCTTCAAGATCAGTGGTTTCCTGGGGATTCATCCCTGCAGCTGGCTCATCCAACAACAACAAAAATGGATCCGTTGCCATCGCACGTGCAATTTCAAGGCGTCGTTGAGCGCCGTAGGGAAGATTTTTGGAAAACTCGTTGGCAAAATCAGCTAGACCGACTTTTTCTAAAAGCTGATAACTTGATTCGACAATTTGCTGCTCTTCCTCACGCACCCCCCGACCCTTAACAATTGCTTTAAAAATACCCGAATGAGTTCGACAGTGCCGCCCAATCATGACATTTTCAAGAACTGTCATATCGGGAAACAGGCGAATATTCTGAAAGGTACGAGCTAAACCCATTTCAGTGACTTTATTTGGTTTCAGGCCATTCAACCGACGCGTCTTTAATCCTTTAGGATGGAGCAGGATATCACCCTTGGTTGGATTATAAATTCCCGTGATACAATTGAAGAATGTGGTTTTACCAGCACCGTTCGGACCGATCAATGCGGCGATATCTCCTTCATGTACCTCCAGACTCACACTATCGACAGCCCGTAGGCCACCAAAGTCCATTGTCAGCCCTTTAACTTCAAGTATCTTATGTTTATTCTCAGTCATTGTTGGTTTTATCCTTCGAACCTCTATATTCGTACGTCTGGCGGAGATTACTTATAATACCCTGAGGACGGAAAATCATCATCAGCACCATAGCTGCCCCAAATGCCAACATTCTATATTCTGAGAATGCACGCATATATTCAGGAAGCAATATCAGGAAAAAAGCTCCAATAATAACCCCAAGAATTGAACCCATGCCACCGAGAACAACTATCGAAAGAATGATTGCAGATTCCATAAAGGTGAAACTTGCAGGATTAATAAAAGTTGTTTTGGAAGCGAATAAAACCCCGACCATTCCAGCCCAGAATGCACCAAGTGCATAAGCCGACAGCTTCGTGCGAGCGATATCGATACCCATAGCAACGCAGGCAATCTCATCTTCACGCATGGCAATCCAAGCACGACCGATCCGACTATTTCTTAAACGAGTCGTCACCAGGATAGTAAAAATCACCATTGCAATCATAATGTAATAGATATAAATGGTGGAATTTGCCAGATTCAGATCCATTC
>JAOZLQ010000022.1 GCA_029934755.1 Desulfuromusa sp.
AAATTTAGACAGCAGAAGAGGACGAAAGAAAGAAATGTTATTTACAGAAAAATTTGTTGGTAGTGTGCTGAAATATGTCGACAGCCTAAAGGATCAACTTAAGGTTGAAGGTAAGGCGACGTTTGTTGACCCACATACGATTGATATCGATGGCAAATTGCGGGTCAAGGCGGATAAAATAATTCTTACTTGTGGCTCTGCCCCCTATATCTCTCCAGTGTTTGAGTCCCTGCGACATGACCTTGATACCAGTGACACCATTTTTGAACTTGATGATCTGCCCAAATCTCTAGCAGTTGTTGGCCTTGGGGTGATCGCTCTGGAACTGGGACAGGCATTTCACCGCCTTGGGGTTAAAACCACTCTTTATGGTCGCAGTGGTCGGATTGGTTCATTTACCCATCCTGACATGCAACGCGAGGTGATGCGGACCCTGCAGCAGGAACTCAATATCATTCCTCAGGGGAACTTCACCCATGCGTGCAAGGTTGACGATGGTTACGAACTTACTTATGTTACTGGTGGCGGTGAAACCATTACCAGAACTTATGAGCGGGTGTTGCTTGCCAGTGGCAGAACTTCTTATCTACGTAGTATGAATCTTGAGAACAGTGGTCTTGTTCTTGATTCCAGAGGATTGCCACAATATGATTCTTTGACCATGCAGTGTGGTGATTCACCAGTATTTATTGCAGGGGATGCGACCGAAGACTTGCCTTTGTGGCATGAGGCTTATGTTGAAGGTCGGATTGCCGGGGAGAGCGCTCTCAATTTTCCCGTTAGGAAAGAGGGGAGGCGGACGACTTGTCTTGGCATCTATTTTACCGATCCACAAATGGCTTCTGTTGGTGCTGTTTATAGTTCATTAGATCCAGAACGAACCATAATCGGACGGGCACGGATGGCGCAAGGCCCTCGCCACGAAATTTATAATGATCGTCGCGGGATGATTCAGGTCTATGTTGATAAAGATAGTGGATCCCTGCTTGGCGCAGAAATATTTGGCCGGGGCGCTGAACATATGGCTCAGACTCTGGTGTTGGCAATTGAGCACAAAATGACCGTAGGTGAGATTTTGCTGATGCCGGTTTATCACCCTTCTTTGGAAGAGGTGATGAAGGATGCTTTAAATAAGGCATTATTTCAATTGAAGTAATTAATTACAGTTTGATGGAGCACTTCACCTGTCAGGTGTTTTTATGTTAAAAGAACGTATTGACATCATTATCATTTTTGAAATAGTCGAAAAGAGCAGATGAAATATTCGAGAGTTTATATAGAATCAGTTGGTTATGAGCTGGCGCCGATTGTTATTACTTCTGCGGAGTTGGAAAACCGGTTGCTACCAATGTACGAGGCGCTACATATTGCGCCAGGACAATTGGAAGCATTGACCGGAATTCGTGAACGACGCTGGTGGAAGCCAAATACCCCGATTTCTTTTGGTGCTATTGCTGCTGCTAAAAAAGCATTGCAGGAACGTAATATATCATCAGATGATATTGGTGCGGTGGTTTATGCTGGAGTCTGTCGCGAACATTTTGAGCCAGCGACAGCTTGTCAGGTCGCAGCTGCTCTTGGTGTGCAGGGGAATGCTGCTATTTACGACACATCTAATGCTTGTCTGGGAGTTTTAAACGGAGTCCTTGATATCGCCAACCGAATTGAACTGGGACAGATTAGAGCCGGGCTGGTTGTGGCGTGCGAGAGTTCTCGCGAAATTAACGAAATCATGATTCAGCAGATGCTGGATAATCCGTCGATGTCGTTGTTTACCACCTCCTTGGCAACGTTAACAGGTGGTTCCGGAGCTGCTGCTGTATTGTTGACCGATGGGTCGTTTTCACCCTCACGTCGACCTAAGCTTCTCGGTGGGGTGAATATCGCTGAGCCCCAATATCACAGGCTTTGTCGTTGGGGGATCAATACTGAATCACCAGAGAACCATGTTCCATATATGCAGACTGATGCTGTTGCAGTGATGAAACACGGAGTTGAACTGGGTAAACGCACTTGGGATGCCTTTTCTCGTGAAGTTGGGATCACTGCAGAGCGGATTGATAAGGTTATCTGCCATCAAGTGGGTGAGGCACATCAAAAGTTGATTTTGCAGACCATTGGGGTTGATCCGGTAAAAGATTTTCCTACCTTTGAGTTTCTTGGGAATATGGGAAGTGTGTCATTGCCGATTACCGCGGCGATTGCCAAAGAACGTGATGAACTTCGTCCCGGTGATCTGGTCGGATTTCTCGGTATTGGCAGTGGACTCAATTGCTTGATGCTGGCAATTCAGTGGTAGTTGTCTAACGCTCTTTTAACCCGCATTTCGGGGATACGTAATGAGTATATGTCCCTGAAATACTCTTCCCTTGGATTTTTTCTTAGCCATCCGTGGGCGATGACTGAATATTATGAACTCACCTTTGTTTAAATCTGAATACCCCTTTAAAAGTCATTATTTCGACCTGAATGGATTGAAATACCATTACTTGGATGAAGGTAAGGGTGATCCGGTTGTTATGTTACATGGAAATCCTTCCTGGTCTTTTTATTATCGTCGCTTGGTAAGAGAATTACAGGGCGATTATCGTCTCATCGTTCCTGATCATATTGGCTGTGGGTTGTCGGATAAACCCGCTGATTCACAATATTCATATACCTTGGAACAGCGGGTCGATGATCTTGATGTTTTGCTGAAAAGCTTGAAGCTGAAGAAAAAAATTACCTTGGTTGTTCACGATTGGGGTGGAATGATTGGGATGGCTTGGGCGACTCGTCACCCTGAAAAAGTAGCCCGACTGGTTGTTCTGAATACAGCAGCATTCCATTTGCCTGCCACGAAAAAATTCCCGCTGGCTCTTAAAATCTGTCGTGATACCCAATTAGGTACTTTTCTGGTGCAGGGTTTCAATTTGTTTGCCCGTGGGGCGGCACTAGTTGGTTGTAAACGTAATCCGATGTCTGCAGAATTGCGTAAGATCTATTGCAGCCCTTACGATAACTGGCAGCACCGTGTTGCCACGCTTCGCTTTGTTCAGGATATACCATTGCAACCAGGTGATGTTGGTTACGATTTAATAAGCCAGATCGATCTGGGTCTGTCACAATTTGCCGATGTGCCAATGTGTATCTGTTGGGGTGAAAAGGATTTTGTATTTGATCGCAACTTTCTCGCTGAATGGAAAACCCGATTTCCCAAGGCAGAGGTTCATTCGTTTGCCGACTGTGGTCATTATATTCTGGAAGATGCCAAGAAGGAAGTTATCCCGATAATAAGAAATTTTTTACAGGACAATTCTCTATTAGTATCAGGGCGGTAATTTATGTCCGGATCTCAGAATTATAACATCGCCGCCCATTTGCCCGCTATGGCGACGAAACAACCCGCCACGGCAGCAGTTCACTTCCCCTACAAACGGGATAAAGAAAAGCAATCCCTCTATCAGACTTATACTTATGCCGAGCTTGATCAACAGAGCAATCGGATTGCCGCAGGTTTAGAGTCGATCGGTATTGGTCGTGATGTACGTACTGTACTCATGGTCAATCCCAGTCTTGATTTCTTTGCCCTGACTTTTGCCCTTTTTAAGGTTGGTGCGGTGCCGATATTAATCGATCCGGGTATGGGAGTTAAAAATCTCAAGATCTGTCTGGCTGAAGCCGAACCAGAAGCTTTCATCGGTATACCCAAGGCACAGATTGCCAGATTGTTACTTGGCTGGGGAAAAAAGAGTCTGAAAATAATTCTGACTGTCGGTTCACGTTGGTTCTGGGGTGGAACATCTCTGGCTAAACTGATTGAGCCGATTGCCCAGAATCATCACTATGAAACGGCCCATACTACGGCTGATGAAACTGCTGCTATATTGTTCACCAGCGGCAGTACCGGAGTTCCTAAGGGGGCAGTTTATAGCCATGGCAATTTCATCGCTCAGGTTGCGGCTTTGAGGGATATCTATCAGATCACTTCTGGAGAGATCGACTTGCCGACCTTTCCGTTATTTGCCTTGTTTGCTCCGGCTCTGGGGATGACATCAGTTATTCCGGAGATGGATTTTACCCGTCCCGGTTCTGTTGATCCTGAAAAAATCATCGCTGCAATCAAGCACTTCAACGTGACGACCATGTTTGGTTCCCCCGCGCTGATTCGGCGGGTTGGTTTGTATGGTGAAAAACACAGTGTTCAATTGCCATCTTTGAAAAGGGCTATCTCAGCTGGGGCACCGGTGCCGGCAGTGGTGCTGGAACGATTTGTTAAAATGGTTAACCCCGGGGTTCAAGTTTTTACTCCGTATGGTGCTACCGAATCACTTCCGGTTTGCTCTATAGGCAGTGAGGAAATTCTCCAGAATACCCGGTTTGCCACCGATCAGGGAGAGGGAGTCTGTGTCGGTTTTCCGGTTCCAAGTATTCAACTTGAAATTATTCGGATTAATGACCATACAATTTCTATTTGGCAGGATGATTTGAAGGTTACCGAGGGAGAAATCGGTGAAATTGTGGTTAAAGGTCCACAGGTAACCCGCAATTATTTCAATCGTGCAGAATCGACCCGGTTGGCAAAAATCGCTGTTTCTGGCGGTGACGATTTTTTTCACCGTATGGGAGATCTCGGCTATCGGGATGAACAAGGACGAATCTGGTTTTGTGGACGTAAGGCGCATCGGGTCATAACTCCGTTGGGAACTCTGTTTACTATCCCTTGTGAAGCGATATTCAATACCCATACTAAAATTTTTAGGTCGGCATTGGTTGGTATCGGTCCCGTAGCTGAGCAACAGCCTGTTGTTTGTGTAGAATTGGAAGAAAGTCTCAATCAACAAGAGCAGAAACAACTTATTGCTGAATTGGGAAATATCGCTCAGTCCCATGATATGACAAAAAACATTCATCATTTTTTGATTCACCCTTCTTTCCCTGTTGACATAAGACACAACGCGAAAATTTTTCGGGAAAAACTTGCAGTCTGGGTTCAGGAGCAATTGCGATGAGGGTTCTTGTTACAGGTGGTGGTGGCTTCCTAGGGAAGGCGATTGTTAAATTGCTGTTGAAGCAGGGGAAAGAGGTCTGTTCTTTTTCACGAAATATCTACCCTCAGTTAACTGAGCTTGGCGTTGAGCAGTTTGTGGGAGATATAGAGGATCTTTCCGCAGTCATTAAAGCAACTGATGGATGTGATTTAGTCTATCATGTTGCTGCTAAAGCTGGAGTATGGGGTAGCTACGAAGAATTTTATCAGCCTAATGTTGTTGGTACGAGAAATATTATACAGGCTTGTCGGCATTGTAATATTTCCAAGCTGGTCTATACCAGTTCCCCTAGCGTCGTTTTTGATGGATCTGACATGGAAGGGATCGATGAATCGGCCCCTTATCCAGATCATTATCTTTCCGCTTATCCTCAGACCAAAGCTGAAGCTGAACAACTTGTTCTTGCTGCGAACGATACTTCCCTGGCAACCGTTGCGCTGCGACCACACCTGATATGGGGGCCGGAGGATAATCATCTGGTGCCGCGAATTCTGGAGCGTGGCAGGGCTGGGAAATTGCGTCAAATTGGAAATCGTCCTTGTCTGGTCGATACTGTTTATATTGATAATGCTGCTGCAGCTCATGTTCTGGCTGCTGAAAAACTTTCGCTTGGATCAGTGGTTGCGGGGAAAGTTTATTTTGTCTCCAATGATGAACCATTGCCGTTATGGGATATTATTAACCGTATTCTTGCCGCCGGTGGACTTCCTGCCGTAGAAAAATCAATCTCCCCTCGAGTTGCTTTCATGGCCGGTTTTTTGTTGGAAGCTTTTTATCGCCTGTTCAGATTGTCCGGTGAACCACGGATGACCCGGTTCGTAGCAAAAGAGCTATCAACGATACATTGGTTTAATCTTTCTGCTGCCAGGCAAGACTTCGACTATCAGCCAAAGGTTTCCATTGAAGAGGGCCTCAGCCGTTTACAACATTGGTTGCAACAAGGACATTGATATGAATACTGATGTGACGACCTGGCAATCGGCACCGCAGACATTGACCTTGCGACCTGGGGAATTGCATCTCTGGCGCTTTAAATTAACTTGTACACCGGAGAAGAATAGTAAGCGACAAAGCATATTATCTGCTGATGAGTTAGTTAGGGCAAAGCGGTTGCTTGATCCGCAGAAAAGGCAACATTTTATTTCGGCAAGAAAACATTTACGTCAACTTCTGGGACAATATCTCCAATTAGCACCCAATCTTATCCAGTTTCGTTATAATAAAAACGGAAAACCATTTCTGGCCGCACAACATGATTCTCATCTCTTTTTCAATTTATCACATTCAGGCTCTTGGGCTGTTATTGCAGTTACTGCTGATTTTGATGTGGGGATTGATATCGAAAAAATTGATTCTTCTCTCGATTTTCAACAACTGGCAACTCGTTATTTTGACTTGACCGAAAGAAATTATCTGGCAGAATTTTCACCAATCCGACAGCGACGGGGATTCTACCGTTTCTGGACACGCAGAGAAGCTTTTTTGAAAATGGTGGGGTCAGGTTTCAGTGCGTTGAATCCGGATGAACAATTAATAAAAACATCAAATCACTTTTACCCGAGAAGTCTGTTTCTGGCTCCTGACTATGTTGCCACTGTTGCAACAATCTCAAAAAATATATCGATTATCAAATTTGATTTATCTTAATAGCAGATGCGTCAGACAGTCTCTGTGCTATTCTTAAAGTACGAATCTATTAATGGAGTAGATATCTATGCAAAAAAAGCTGCTGCTTGCATCTGGCTGTGTTCTTCTGCTAGCGGGATGGTTCAGTGCTTTTTTACTGAACAGTATTCCTCAAAATGGGAATTTATATATTCTTGGACCGACTTTGTTGTTGGGTGTCGGTATGGGAGTTACACACAAAACCGTTGGTGGTAAGCTGACAGCGCTAACTTTGGCATTCACAGCGTTGATAGCTTTATTGTTCATGAATCAGCTATACCCCGGGCGCAGTGTCAGTATCTCTGCATTTAAACAACGCATGCGTGATAGTGGTCAAACAGGGGAAACTATCCCAATTATTATCAGGGATTCTGATCGCAATGATGTCTTTGCAAAAGAACGTTTTCTGGAATCTTTTGCTGACGTAGAAGTTCATCTATTTGCCAAACTACCTGGTCCGGCGCGAATGATGACTTTTGATCCTGCTGGAAACCTGTATGTCACACTTCCAAAACTTGGCGCCATTTATCAACTGAGTGATACTGATCACGATGGTCATGCTGACAAATCAATTCTATATCACGTCGGCATGGAGCGTCCCCATGGGCTGCTGTGGAATGATGGGAAACTGTATGTTGCTGAAACCTCACAGCTTTTGGAGTTGAAGGATACTGATCACGACAATCAGGTGGATCAGGTAAGGATTGTTCTAGAAGGGTTGCCGGATGATGGCGGTCATTGGACCCGGTCTCTTGCACTGGGAAATGATGGTTTTATCTATCTGTCTGTTGGCTCTCGTTGTAACGCTTGTGAAGAAGATAATCCAATGCGTGCAACTGTTCTGAAGATCAACCCTGAGACAGGAGAATCTTTGATCTTTGCTCGAGGTTTGAGAAATAGTGTTGGTTTAACTTTTTCTCCCGATGGACAAACCCTCTGGGGGAGTGACAATGGTCGTGATCAGTTAGGAGATGATCTGCCTCCTGATGAAATCAACCAGATTTTGGCTGGTGAAAATTATGGCTGGCCTGACTGTTATGGACAACAAATTCCTGATCCAGAACTTGGTTCTTCTGCACGTTGTCAAAAGACCGTTGCCAGTTCAGTGGATTTGCCAGCACACTCAGCACCTCTTGGGATCACCTTCGGTGATCGCTTAAATGCCCCAGAAGAATATCGTAACAGTCTGTATGTTGCTTTTCATGGCTCCTCGAATCGCAGTGTGCCGATTGGTTACAAACTAATCAGAATTCCTTACCAGAATCAGCAGATGAATAAAACTGGAAAAGATTTTTTGCGGGGCTGGCTGGTTAACGATAAAGTCTGGGGCCGACCGGTTGCGCCAGTGGTTGGCATTGATGGAAATCTTTATTTAAGTGATGATCACGCTCAAGCAATATATCGAATCAGCTGGAAGCAAGAAGAGTAAATCAATAAGTTGGTATAAAGGATTTTCCTTGACACTCCCAAGGCGATTTGGTACTTCAATGCGCACGCTAAAGCTGCGTTTAACGGCCCCGTCGCCAAGTGGTAAGGCAGAGGTCTGCAACACCTTTATCAGCAGTTCGAATCTGCTCGGGGCCTCCAAAAAAATTCAGAGTGCCAGCCAGTTACGGCTGGCACTCTTTTTTTCTTTGCTTAGCCAGTATTTAACATCTGTGAGACCATCAATTTATGGATCTCTTATCCCCACAAATAATTATACTGACCCTGTTAATGGGTTCCTTTGCCGGTTTTTTAGCTGGATTGCTGGGGATCGGTGGCGGTGTTATCCTAGTTCCCCTCTTTCTCTGGTTATTTCCTCTTGCCGGATTTCCTCCTGAGTTGATCGTTCATACTGCCTTTGGAACCAGTCTCGCCATTATCCTCCCAACAGCCATCAGTAGCACCTTGGGGCATCGTAAGCGTGGCAATGTTGATTGGCATATGGTTGGTTTTTTGGCTCTTGGTGGAGTTTTTGGATCTCTGCTTGGATCTTCAGTTGCAGCGATTATTCCTGGTGAAAAACTTAAAATGTGTTTTGGGCTGATGCAGATTGTTATCAGTTTGAAATTACTTTTTTATAAACCCTATATTCCGCCAGAAAATGTGGAGCGGGCAAAAAGATTTTCTCTTTTGCTGGTGGGATTTGCAGGAGGACTTTTTTCGGCTTTCTTTGGTATGGGTGGTGGGGTTATTGCTGTTCCTCTGATGCTGATAGCACTTCAACTGCCAATTTATCTAGCCGTTGGAAACTCCAGCGCACTCATTGTTGTTTCTTCCTTTTCTGCAGTTATTTGTTATATTTGGTTCGGCATGCAAAACCCGGGAAGCACGCCGTTTTCCATCGGTTATGTTAACCTGTTAGTTACGGCACTCGTCGCCCCATTAACCATTATTTTCGCCAGAGTTGGAGTTAAGCTGGCAAGTCGTACCAGTCAGACAAAGCTGGTGAAAATATTTGCCATATTGTTGATGTTTGTCGGTATCAAAATTCTACTCAAATTGTAGGAGGAACAGATGATACGCCAGCCAGCAGTTGCCGGAAGTTTTTATCCTGCTAATCCAAAAGAGTTGTCTGCTCAGCTTGATTCATTTTTGCACACCGAACATGAATCAAGCAAAGTTAAGGGTCTCATTGTTCCACATGCGGGTTATATCTATTCAGGATCAGTTGCCGGGGAAGTGTTTGCCATCGCGGAAATTCCCAAACAGGTTATTCTGATTGGCCCGAATCATCATGGTACGGGTGCTAATATTGCGGTCAGCGGTGCCGATAGCTGGGCAACACCGTTGGGAGAGATCCCGATTGCTATTGCCTTACGTGATCAACTGGTAAAAGAAATTTCGACATTGTCAGTTGATGATCAAGCCCATAGATATGAACACTCTTTGGAAGTGATGCTGCCATTTTTATTGCGCCGGCAACCGGAATTGCAAATTGTACCGATTGTGCTGGGACAGCTATCGTTAACCGATTGTCTCCGGTTGGGTACTGCTCTGGCGCGAGTGCTAAAAAACTGTAAGAACGAGGTACTACTGCTAGCCAGTACTGATATGAATCATTTTAGTTCTGCAAAAACATCAGAAAAACTAGATTTTATGGCGATCAAAGCGATGACAGCTTATGATCCACAACGCCTATACCAAGTTGTCCAGGAGAATCAAATCAGCATGTGTGGTGTATTGCCTACTGTCACTGTGATGCAGGCTGTCCATGATCTGGGTGCCAGAGAATGTCAGTTGGTTCGTTATGCCCATTCCGGTTTAGTAAACGGTGACAACAGTAGCGTGGTTGGGTATGCCGGTTTAATTTTAAAGTAACAAATTACAACATAAATCATTTTAAAGGAGTTTTCATGTCTGAATTACGTGTCCGTTTTGCCCCCAGCCCTACGG
Source organism: Desulfuromusa sp. (assembly GCA_029934755.1). Taxonomy (GTDB): domain Bacteria; phylum Desulfobacterota; class Desulfuromonadia; order Desulfuromonadales; family Geopsychrobacteraceae; genus Desulfuromusa. Next base: position 10,074 of record JAOZLQ010000022.1, read on the forward strand.
GATATCTACATATTGGTGGCGCCAGAACGGCTTTGTTTAATTATCTCCTGGCGAGAAAAGAAAAAGGGTCTTTTGTCTTAAGGATTGAAGATACCGATGTCGCCCGCTCAACTCAGGAATCAGTTGACGCTATTTTGAACGCTATGGAGTGGCTTGGTTTATCTTGTGATGAAGGCCCCTATTATCAATCTGACCGCTTTGATCTGTACCGGCAAAAGGTTCAGCAACTGCTTGACGAAGGCAAAGCTTATCGTTGTTACTGTACTGCAGATGAGCTTGATGCAAAGCGGGAAAAAGCCAAGGCTGAAGGGCGTAAACCTAAATATGATGGAACCTGTCGTCATCGGACCGATCAACCCGATACCCCCTACGTGGTGAGATTCAAACTTCCTGAAGATCGTGAAGAAACGACTTTTGTCGATCAAATAAAAGGATCAATCAGCTTTCGTCATGAAGAATTGGATGATTTGATTATTCAGCGTACTGACGGGACCCCAACTTATAATCTGGTTGTTGTTATTGATGACGCAGAAATGAACATTAATCTGGTTATCCGTGGCGATGATCATATTAACAATACACCCCGACAGATTCTTCTTTATGAGGCCCTTGGATATAAGGTGCCCGAGTTTGCCCATGTGCCGATGATTCTTGGTTCCGATAAAAAGCGCTTATCCAAGCGTCATGGTGCAACTTCGGTGATGGCTTATCAATCAATGGGTTACCTTCCCGAAGCCTTGGTTAATTATCTTGTACGATTGGGATGGTCATTTGGCGATGAAGAAATTTTTAGTATGGCTGATTTGATTGAAAAATTCAGTTTAGACCGAGTTGGCCGTTCAGCAGGGGTTTTTAATCCCGAGAAGCTTCTCTGGCTTAACAGTCATTATATTAAAACTGGAGATCCTGAAAAACTGACTGAATTATTGAAACCATTTTTGGAAGAAAAAGGGATCGGTATTGATCATGGGCCTGATTTGCTTGCAGTTGTCAAAAGTTTACAAGAACGCTCCGCAACCCTGATTGAAATGGCGGATGGTGCCGCATTTTATTATGCTGAACCGGTGGAATATGAGGAAAAAGCTAAAAACAAATTTTTGCAACCTGAACAAAAAGAATTGTTCAGTCTTCTTCTTGAAAAATTAAGTGCTTGTACGGTATTTACTGAGGATCAGCTTGAGTCTGCTTTTGCTGAAGTTATGAATATAACTGATTTGAAATTTGGCAAAGTTGCCCAGCCTCTGCGTGTCGCTTTGACGGGAGGAGTGCCAAGCCCTGGCATCTATGAAGTTCTCCAGGTATTGGGTCAGGACACTTCTTTGAAACGAATTAAAAAGGCGATTGAACTTCTAGCAGACTAGTGAGTTATGAATAAAAAGGCTCGGCAACATAATGTTTTGCCGAGCCTTTTTATATTGATATTGTGATTATGACTGTTCGTTTATCCACTGGTCTAACCGATCGATTATCTCTTCCGGCATATCTATGAATTTCATTCCCATTCCTGGCTCAAAGGGTAGGTGGGTGCCATGAGGTCGTTTCCATACAACCTCACAACGGCACCGGGCTGTTCCTTTTAAGGGTGCCGGTAATTGAAATTCTAAATTAATCTGTTCGCCAGCTTGAATCTGGTTGGTCGTCGCAATAAACATCCCACTTTTGCTGATATTTTTGCTATAGCCAAAAAAAGCTGGTCGCTCACCATCAATACGGATCTTTTGAATGATTAAAGGGGCGCGTAAATTTTGTCTCGAATCAGCTTTTGGACGATCTAGATTCTCTTCCATAATCTCTCCTGCTTCATTATACGCGTAAGTTATTCCATCTATCATTGCAGTGCAACGCTTAAATTAGGGTAATGATATGATTAAAATCTCGAACTCGTTCGAGATTTATTGACATGTGTATAAAACAGGGTAAACTCGAACAGATTCGATATTTTAAATGGAGGTTGTATGTCCGGAGTTAGGGAACAAAAAAAACTGGAAACTCAGCAAGCAATTCAAGCCGCAGCAGTCAAACTTTTTTCAGAAAAAAGCTTTGAAAATACCAGTATAGAAGATATTGCTAAAGAAGCCGGTATCGGGAAGACGACTGTATACGGATACTTCGCAACTAAAAATGATATTTTTATCAGTTATTGCGATGAAGAACTTGATCATGCATTTATGCAGCTACAATCAACTGACAGCGCTGAAAAGCCAATATGTGACCTGCTGGTTGATTTTTTTATGATCAAATTCACCTTTGTGACTAAAAATCAGGAATTTGGTCGACAGATGTTACGAGAGATGGTTTTCCCGTGTGAGGTCAATGAAAAAGCCAAGGTTCACGATCAGCGCTATTTTGATATTCTGGAAGGTTTTTTCAACGCAGCTCAAGAAAGAAATGAAATTTCTCAAGAACATGAGTTGTTTAATCTTTCAGTGCACTTTTTCTCTCTTTATTTGGGCCTTCTAGCTGGGTGGTATACCGGCTACTTGAATTCATTGCCAGAGGCTGAAGAGGCAATGCGAATTTTGTTCAGGCAGGCGATAGGAGGCATTCAATAATGAAATATAATTTAATGATTGCACTCACTCTTATGTGTTGTACCAGCGTATCACTGTCATCAGCGGCTCAATATAATCCACAAGATATCCGGGCTTTGATAAAACTTGGATTAGAAACTAACCTTGGCTTACAGATAGATAAGATCGATATTGCCATGGGGGTTGAAGCCATTGAAATAGAAAGGTCAGCTTTTGACAGTACCCTTTTTTCATCCACTGCATACAGTCATTCTGTGACCCCCTATGAATCAAGTTTCAGTTCTACTTCTCAAATTAATTCAGAACAGCTTTCAGGAGAGGTGGGAATCAGTAAGAGTTTTGAAACTGGCCTTGCAACATCCCTGTCTTTGAATGCAGAGAGGGTTTCTGACAATGATTTGAGCGACGATCTTGCACCCCGTTATCGAACTGCTTTATCGCTCGATTTAAATCAGCCGCTCCTGCGGAATCTAGGGATATCAGTCAATACAACTCATCTGGAAATATCTCGTAATCAACAGAGGCAGGTAACCCTAAGCTATTTATTACAAGCACAGAAATTAATCTTGCAATTGGAAGCAGCGGCAAGACAGCTTGCTGCAAAGGCTGAGGTTATCCAATTGCGTCAGAAATCATTGGATTTAGCTGATGAGTTATATGTTGCGAACCAAAAACGTTTTAAGGCTGGCGTTATTCCGGTTTCCGAGGTTCAGGAGGCCGAGACAGCACTGGCTGCGCGACAACTCAGTTTGTCGTTGGCAACTCAGGAGCGGGACCTGTTACTGGAAGACATAAAGCGGCAACTCGACCATCGCTTACCGAATGATTTTAATCCGGATTCTCTGGTCAATTTTGATCAAATTATTGAAACAATCGAGCCCCCGGATGTTAACCAGCTCTTTGAATCAGCCCTGCAGCTACGGTTGGAATTGAAAATCAATGATTATGCTGTGCAGAGTAGTTCTTTGCAGCAGAATTATTTACGCAATCAACTTAAGCCACAACTTGATTTGAAATTTCAGGCTGGGATCAATGGGCTTTCTGGGGAGGAACGTTCATCTGTTCCAGAAAGTCGTTATTCTGGTGACTGGTTGAGTTCATTCAGTAGTTTGAGTGAAGCTGATGGTTATCAATGGCGTGCTGGTCTTGAATTTATTATGCCAATTGGTAATCGCTCCGCCAAATCTCGCTATCGTCAGTCGGAACTGCAACTGAAGCAAGATCAATATCGGCATAAAGATCTGCAAGCAGTTATCAAAAATGATGTATTGCAACAACAGGTCAATATTTCGCATACAAAAGAACAATTAGAGATAACAGAACGTTTTGATTTTTTGGCAGAAAAATCCTTTAAACAAGAGCAACAGCGTTTACAGGAAGGGTTGTCCGATACTTTCCGGATAATATTGTTTCAGCAAAAAATGATAGTAGCAAAAATAGATCGTATCAATGCCATTACTCGATATCATTTGGCGCTAGCTCAAATGGATTTCGCAACCGGTAATATTTTTGTGCGGCACAACATTATTCTGACAAACAATAAAGAGGAGTTGACTCTTGAAAATATTTAATAAAATGGTTCGGATGTTTTTCTTATGCCTGCTTTGTCTCAGCTTTTTTTCGGCTTGTAGCCAGCAGGAAAAGGACGATATCCAAACAAGCAAACCTGAAAAAGTTATCCCCGTAAGCATAGAGAAAATAGCTCTTGATGATATGACTGAGACATTTACTTTACCGGCAAACCTTGAGGCTTGGGAAGATCTGACCCTGGCAGCTGAAATTGCTGGTGTGGTTGACTCAATTCACTTTGAGGAGGGTGATCGGGTTCAAGTTGATCAAATCCTTTTGGAAATTGATCCTGAAACAATCAAAAGTTATCTCCATCGTGATCAGCAGAATGCTGCCGTAATTCAACGTAAACTTGAGCGTTTTCGGCAATTGGAGGCAGATGGGTTGGTGAGTAAGCAAGAGCTAGACGATCTGGAAAATCAATTAACCGCCGCTAAAGCAACATTAAAAACGACAACTTTGCAGCTTGAAAAGAGTTTTCCATTGGCCCCGATCAGTGGAATTGTTGACCGTCTTTACGTTGATCGTGGTGAGTATGTTGACCCCGGTAAACCATTACTGCAATTGGTTCAGGTTAACAAGCTCAAAGTGATAGCGGATATACCTGAAAAAGATATTTCATTTCTTAATGTCGGCGATCAAGTCGAAATATACCCGGCATCAATCAATACTCGTTCTTCTGCGCCCATATCCGGTGTTATCGAATATATTGCTTTTTCTGCTAATTCCACGACCCGGACTTATCGCACCAAGATTGTCATTGATAATAGTTCTGCCATGCTTCGACCGGGAATGATTGTCCGCGCAAAATTTATTAGACAGCAATTAAAACAGGTTATTTCTGTCCCCCTATTTGCAGTGATGGCTCGCGATGGTGAGAAAATTGTTTTTCTTGCTGAAAACGGTTTCGCCCGAAAAACCAAAGTTGTTATTGGTAGTTCGATTGGTCAGCGTGTTGTTGTTGATCATGGGTTGATGACAGGTCAGAATCTTATTATTGCTGGACAGCAACTGTTGATTGATGGTGCCAAAATTGAAGTAGGAGACAACTAAACGATGCTGATTTCAAATGCAGCAATTGATCGGCGGAGTACCATTTTTGCACTGATGCTGATTATCCTGATTGTGGGGACTTATAGTTATGTCGTTTTACCACGTGAATCGTCTCCTGATATTACCGTTCCTTATGTTCTTGTTGTCACACCCTATGAAGGGGTGACCTCGGACGATATAGAAAGTCTGATTACCTATCCGATTGAACGCAAACTCAAAGGGCTTAAGGATGTTGAGAAAATCCGTTCAGTGAGTGCTGAAGGGTCTTCGATGATTACCATTGAGTTTATCCCTGATGTCGATATTGATAATGCCTTGCAGTGGGTCAGGGATAAGGTTGACCAGGCCAAGGGAGATTTGCCCAACGATCTTGAAAATGATCCATCGGTTCTGGAAATCAATCTGTCGGAGTTCCCGATAATGATGGTTGCTGTTTCAGGAAAAGTTGACGAAACAGTCCTGAAGGCAGTCGGGGAAAAACTGGAAGAGCGGATTGAGGAAATATCAGGTGTTCTTGATGTGGTATTGACCGGTGGTCGTGAGCGTCAAATCCGGGTCGAATTTGATCCTGATCGTCTTTATGCTTATCACATTTCACTAAGTGAAATTGTGCAGGCAATTCGACAGGAAAATGTCAATATCCCTGGTGGCAGTATAGATATCGGGCAGGGGAAATATCTGCTGCGTATTCCTGGCGAATTTTCTAACCCGGATGAAATTGACAATTTGGTTCTAACAGAACGGGATGGCCAGATTATCTATTTCAAGGATGTTGCCCGGATTGTTGATTCATTTGAAGATCGTGATAGCTATGCCCGTTTAAATGGCAATCAAAGTGTTTCACTGGCGATAAAAAAAAGAACTGGAGCCAATATTATTGAAGTGGCAGATCGAGTTTTTGCGTTACTCAAATCTGCTGATGAACTTGTCCCGCCGGGAATTGATCTGTCGGTTACATTTAATGAATCGAAAGATATTCGCCGGATGGTTTCTGAACTGGAAAATAACATTATCACCGGGTTGATCCTGGTAATTTTAGTCCTGTTTATGTTTCTTGGCTTCCGCAACTCCATATTTGTCGCCATCGCAATTCCATTTTCAATGCTTCTTTCTTTTGCCGTACTACAACTGCTGGGAATCACACTCAATATGGTGGTTCTCTTTAGTTTAATTCTGGCATTAGGGATGTTGGTCGACAATGCAATTGTTATCGTTGAGAATATTTACCGCCATATGCAAGAAGGTTTTTCTGCAATTGAAGCTGCCAAAATAGCGGTAGCTGAAGTTGGTTGGCCAGTTATCAGTTCAACTGTAACGACTCTCTGCGCTTTTTTCCCGATGACTTTCTGGCCTGGAATTATGGGCGAATTCATGAAGTTTCTACCACTAACACTGATTATAACTCTGACAGCATCTTTATTTGTTGCTCTGGTGATTAATCCAACAGTCTGTGGTCACTTTATGTCGTTGTCTCCCCAAAAAACTCGGAGTGAAAACAACTCGAGTAATATTATTAAATGGTATGAAATTATTCTTAAATACGCATTAAAACAGCGTCTATTGATTGTTTTTGCCTCATTTTTGCTGTTATTTGGGATTGGTGCAGCCTATGCGTTATTGGGACATGGTGTTGAGTTGCTGCCTGATATTGAACCAAATCTTGCTTTTGTTGAAATTAAAGCACCCGAAGGGGCTAATCTGGCGGCCAGTAATGCTTTGTCACGACAGGTTGAAGCGTTTGCGTTGAATGAGGTTGATATCCGCCATGTTGTTGCTGAAATTGGTATTTCTGGTAATGATAGAGGCGGAGGCAGTGCCCAATCTAATTTAAGTAAAATATCTCTCGATTTTATTGAGCGACATGATCGAGGTGAGGACTCCCGCAATGTACTCGATCGAATCAGATCTGTTTTGGAGCCAATTTCTGGAGCTGAATTCAAAGTTGAAAAGAAGGAAGAGGGACCACCAACAGGGCCGCCGGTGAGTATTGAAATCAGCGGTGATCGTATTGATATCCTTGATCAGTTGGTCACGGAAGCGCGACAGAAAATTAAGGATGTAGATGGCTTGGTTGATTTGAAAGATGATTTTTCTAAAGCTAAGCCTGAAATCAGGATTGATGTTGATCGTGAAAAAGCAAGTTTGTTGAAGCTATCAACCGCTGAAATATCTGAAATGGTTAAAGCGGCAATCAGCGGGACAAAATTGGGGGTTTATCGTGAAGGGGAAGACGAATACGATATTATTGCGAGAATGCCAGCTGAACGACGCACTTCAGTGGCTGACATAAAAAACCTGCTTATTCCTGCTGCTGATGGTTCACCTGTCCCGTTGTCAACTGTTGCAAATGTTGAACTTGGTGCTGGGTTTGGATCTATCCGCCATATTGACCAAAAACGGGTTGTGACAATTTCAGCTGAAACCTTCGGGCGTAATAGCAACGAAGTGCTTTTAGAAGTGCAAGAGCGACTATCATCCATGCAACTTCCCGCTGGTTATAAAATCAACTATTCAGGAGAGCAGGAAGAACAGCAAAAAGCTGCTGCATTTTTATCAAAAGCGTTTATTGGAGCTATTCTGTTAATCATGCTGGTGTTGATTACCCAGTTTAATTCACTTCTTCAGACTCTGATTGTCATGACTTCAGTCCTTCTCTCTCTAACAGGGGTGTTTCTTGGCTTGATGATAACCTCGACACCATTTGGAATTATCATGACAGGAATCGGGGTGATTTCTCTCGCTGGAGTCGTTGTTAATAATGCCATTGTTCTGATCGACTATATCAATCAATTGATTGCTGAAGGGATGGAGTTGAATGCTGCGTTAATACGTGCTGGTACGGTACGCTTTCGACCTGTTTTATTGACTGCGACAACCACAATCCTAGGTCTTTTGCCAATGGCTATTGGGATCAGTTTTGATTTCAAATCATTCAGTTGGGTCATCGGTGGTGAATCGGCGGATTGGTGGGGCCCGATGGCGGTAGCAGTCATTTTTGGGCTAGCTTTTGCAACTTTATTAACTCTTATTGTGGTGCCAGTTTTATATTCTTTAGCCGAATCAGCTCGCCTCAAATTCTGGTATACTGGAACAGATTAAAGACGGGTTTTAGGTTTGACAAGGGGTATAGCATGAGGTAGAAGAAGACGATAAATCCTATTTGATATTGGGGTGCGTAAGCAGCATAAATGATGTCTGTTCACACCTAAGGTGCAAGCCGCTAAATTGACAATATGACCTTACGCCGCACCCATCAACTCTAATACATGAAAGGTTAACTGGTATGTTCGAGAATGTTCAAACCGCACCAGCCGATCCAATTCTCGGTCTGACCGAGACATTCAAGGCTGACCCCAATCCTGAAAAGATCAATCTTTCCGTTGGCGTCTACAAAGATGCTACCGGCCATACGCCGGTTCTCGAAACAGTGAAAGAGGCGGAGAGACGCGTTCTTGAGCAAGAGGATTCCAAGGGTTATCTTCCGATGACCGGTGAGCCAGTTTACTGCGCACGGGTTCAGGAACTTCTGTTTGGCGAAGGTCACGAGATTATCTCTGGTAAACGCGCTGCGACTGCCCAATGTCCAGGAGGCACAGGTGCATTGCGTGTGGTTGGTGATTATCTACATACTGTGCATCCCGGAGCAAGTATCTGGCTAAGTGATCCGACTTGGGCCAACCATAATACGATCTTTGAGGCTGCCGGGCTCAAGTGTGAAAAGTACGCTTATCGTGATCCTAATACTAATGGCCTCGATTTTGCTGCCATGTACGAGTCGATCAAGACAATTCCAAGAGGTGATGTGATCCTTCTGCATGGCTGCTGTCACAATCCGACTGGTATCGATCCCACGACAGAGCAATGGTCCAAAATAGGTGATCTACTTGTAGAACAGGGTGTTTTGCCGCTGGTTGATTTTGCTTATCAGGGCCTGGCTAATGGTATTGAAGATGACCGGGCTGGTCTGCTGGAACTGACTAAAAAAGTCAAGCAGATGCTGATCTGTTCGAGTTTCTCTAAAAATTTTGGTCTTTACCGCGAAAGAACCGGTGCACTGACTGTGGTTGGTGATGATACGAAACAGGCCAGTACGGTAATGAGTCAGGTTAAACTGAGGATTCGCTATAATTATTCGAATCCACCCTCCCATGGTGGTCAGATTGTGGCCGTTGTTTTGAGTGATAAAGAACTTAAGGCTAAGTGGATCGAAGAAGTTGCAGATATCCGTGACCGGATCAATGAAATGCGCCACCTGTTTGTCAAAACACTCAAAGAAAAAGGGGTGAAACAGGACTTTTCCACAATCATTGATCAGCGTGGCATGTTCAGTTTCTCGGGACTGACCAAGGATCAGGTCAATCGTTTACGTGATGAATACTCTATTTATATTGTTGGTTCTGGCCGTATTAATGTTGCCGGGATGACTCCTGATAATATGGATAGACTCTGCGAAGCGATTAAATCTGTTCTCTGATTATTCGGATCGTTTCTTTTTGTCTAACCCTGCCACGATAACTGTGGCAGGGTTGTTTTTTTCTTGACGGCATAGTTTAACTTTGCTAGAAAATCGATCTCATTTAATGGGGCGTGGCCAAGCGGTAAGGCACTGGATTTTGATTCCAGCATTCCCAGGTTCGATCCCTGGCGCCCCAGCCATAAAATTAAAACGAATCTCGAAAGGGATCGAAGCGGAGCGAGCGCTGACTTAATGACAGAAAGATGGACAGGATGTCCGTGTCAGCGAGAGTAGGGGAGTCGACGCAGGAACTGGCGTGATACCGGTGACGAAGTGGACGATCCCTGTCGCCCCAGTCATAAAAGATTTTTTTTGAAGTTCTAGTTATCCTGAGGGATAACGATAAAAGGATGATGCTTATGCTTCATCCTTTTTTTT
>JAOZLQ010000128.1 GCA_029934755.1 Desulfuromusa sp.
CAACTGGGAAATCGGGGGGAAATGCCGCTGATCGGTCACTCCGATGAAATCCAGAAGGTGCGTCGCGCCATTGTTACCCTTGCCCCTACGGATGTTGATCTGCTGATTTTTGGAGAGACGGGTAGCGGTAAAGAGGTGGTGGCCAATGCCATCCATGATTTGAGCGGTCGCACGGGGCCATTCGTGGCCGTAAACTGTGGAGCATTGCCGGAGACGATTTTTGAAAGCGAGATTTTTGGTCATGAAGTTGGGGCTTTTACCGGGGCAACCAAAAAACGGATTGGAAAAATTGAATATGCAGAAGGGGGAACACTGTTTTTAGATGAAATTGAATCAATGCCCTTGCTGTTACAGGTTAAACTTTTGCGTGTACTGCAGGATCATTGTGTAGAACGTTTGGGGAGCAACGGTTGCATACCGGTTGATTGCCGAATCGTGGCGGCTAGCAAGGTCGATCTGCAGCAGCTGTCTGAACAGGGTGGCTTCCGTACCGATCTGTATTATCGCCTGAACGTGGTCAGTATAGAGTTGCCGCCACTCAGGCAGCGCCCCGGGGATATTGCACCGTTAATGGCATACTTTATCTCCCAGGCGGCGAGCCGTTTTAACCGGGAAGCGGTCATCTGGGATGAACAGGATATGCTCAAGTGGCAACAACATGATTGGCCGGGTAATGTCCGGGAACTTAAAACCGTGGCGGAGCGTCTCTGTCTTGGCGTTAGTGATTGTATCGAGCCATCCAGAATTGTTGCTACCTCTCTGGCAGCAAAAGTAGAAATCTACGAACGAAGTATGATTCGAGACGCATTAAAGAGCACGAAAGGAAATGTATCTGCTGCGGCAGAGCTGCTGCAGATGCCAAAGAAGACCCTCTACGACAAGCTGAATATGCATAGCTTGGAACCGAAAAACTACCGATGAGCTTGATCTTGAGAATTTTCAGTTTCAAGCTTAGCCATCACGGATAGTTGTCGGATATTCCCATTGTCCCTATTTTTTCCGTGCAGTAGCATATAACTGGTTGGTATGTCTGGCGGTTCCATGGGCGATGGCAGCAAAAGATATCAGCGGAAAAGCCCTCGGAACCTTTTTCCCGATCATGTTTTTTGTCGTGGTGGACTCTTTGTTGGGGTTGCCTACTGGTGGCTCTATGTTCAAGGCAAGAACTCTGAATAAAATGTAACCACCTGAAGTGTCTGGGTACCTTTCCACCAACAGATCTTTGGAAGTCGTTAGTTCCCCATTCTTTTAAACGTATCATTCAAAATATTGATGAATTGAGAGGTGTTGTCGCCTATGATTTTTTTATGGGGAATTATGTATGCTGTAACATCATCGGTGAAAATGAATGTGTGATCAGGGGTTGCTTCGATTCGCTTGATTGAATCCCACTGAATTATATTTTTGTTGTCTGCTGTTTTTTCAGTCAGGTAGCTGTCGGAGATGATCATTTCATGTGTGCCGAGAATGCTCTGATATCCGTCATTTTTATAAAATGTATATATCTGTTTTTTATTACGGTATTTGAAATAGTGCTTATACATCAAAAACATCGGGAGAGAGATCGCAATACTTAAAACAGCAAGGGTTGTCAGTGTTTTTTCGGAAGAATATCCATTGAGTATAGATAAAACAAGCCCAGCTATAAGCGGGCCACTTGCCCACCACATTTGTCCTTTACGGATTGTTTTTAGTAACATGGGAGACGTTTTTATCAGGTAATTACTAAAAACTAAGAAATCCTCTAATTCTATTTCATATTTTATCTTCATATTGTGCTTTCTTTTTGTGAACTGTCAGGATAAAGGGCATGGGTAAATTATCAACGATGAAGTGTTATGCCAATGCCTTTTTATGGAAGCCCATCCCATATTTCTATATCGTCAACCCATTGATATTTTGGATTTGCATCTCCGTATATTTGGGTCAACATAATAAAATCGATAGGTTTTGCATTTCGTGTTGTCGGACCATGATGGTCGCCTATTATTTGGCCGTTTACTTTCCACAGCGCTCTACCATCATCTCCCTCACTCCAGTGCCAATAAAATTCAGTTAGAAACCATTCTTCATTTGGAACTGGAACGTTTTTATTGTCAATCTCCCACATCGGGGTTGTCGGGTTTTGGTCGCCTTGCCAATGCCAATATGGGGTACCATTATCGTCTGTATAAATGTATGCGATTAATCTAAATCCACTATCGATTGCATAGTCTTTGGTCTTCCACTCAAAAAAAGCCCGCCACATATTTGGTTGCGCCAGGCTGGCACTATCCATTTTAATCCAATATTTGATATAGAGGTCTTTTGTCCCTTCTGTTATCTCGAGGATCTCATAAGGGCACTGTGTTACCCCAGTATTATAGTTTTCGAAATTGTAAAGTGCTTGTGTCTGGTTGCCATTATGTCCAGTTACGGTCTGAATTTCATTTCCAATCGCCTGAAAATTATCATCATCAATGTAATGGAGGCCACTTCCGCTTGCGCCCAGAATATCTATTGGCCAACTAAAGCCAGTTTCTGTATCAGTGCCTTGAATATATTGATAACCATCTTCTGGGGCGGTGAGAAAAACTCCATTTTCAAAGCCAGAACTGAATAAGAGCTGAGGTGCAGCGTCCGGTGGTTCATTTGCTGGGGTAACGTCATTGCTTCCACAGCCAGATAATGCTGCAATTAAGGTTGTTGATATAATTAAAATTACTATTTTCTTCATGGTTTTATAACTACCCCTCTGGTTTTTAACGTAGAACTTTTACTTTTTTAAAAACTGAAGTTCATAAACCCGTCTTGGTCTCCCTTTAGCAGGTTGCTCAATTCCGGATTCCTTGGCAAACCCAGAATGGAAAAGTTTGGAGATCAGTCGATTGCCACTTCGGGTTGTGGTCCCGAGAGCTTTGGATAAATCGTAAGCGGTGAGATGATTGGATCCTTGTCGTTCAATGATGGTGAATATCTTGCTGATATTTTCAGCTGTGACCCCTGATTTTTCTGAAATTTTAATGATTTCATTGTTGAAATTTTTAATACTGTAAGGACTATCTTTCTGTCCAACAGGTGAAATGACTTGACCTGAATCGGTTAAAACCTTAACCGTATTTGTTGTCTGAGCAGCTATTTCTAAGGCTTTGGTTGCGTTTGAAAAAGCATTTATCGGATTCATACCGTAGCCGACACCGACGCTGATTGTAAACCCAAACCTGACAAAAACATCGTATAATAGCGGAAAATCCCGATAGTCATTCGTGTACTCTTCAATAAGATTTCTGGTTGAAATCAGGTAGTAATTTTCAGAACCTTTGTTAAATACAAAAGATTGTAACTTTTCTTGGAAATCAAGCAGATAGTCAAGATATTTGTAGAGAAATCGCTGTGATTTGAATTCGTTTTGTTCTGTTTTCCTCTGCTTATTTTTATCAATTTTTATGATCACAACCGCAGGGTGATTTCCACTTGAGTTCTTAAAGTTGATAGCATTAATGATTTTATTGACACCTTTTAAAATAGAAAAATAGGTGTGATTGATCAATGTGCAGGGATAACCTTGGTTTTTTAGATATTCATAAACACTGAAAAGGCAGGTTACGATCGCTGTCTCCGGGTTTTTTCTATAATTGGCAATATGGAAGTTTGCAATATCTTCAACTGGCAGAGATTTGCTGCGTTGGATGGCACTGACTTCGGTCAATGGCAAATTTAACTCACGGTAAATATGTTTAATAACTGAACCTTGAACAGAGTCAATGCTGATAGCGTTAGGTATCTGATGCAGTGGTAAGGAGGCAATCAGCTTCATGATCCCCGTTTCGTCAAATTCTAAAAATACGCTTGGAAGTGAACTATCGATCTTATCCACAGATAAAACATATGGGAAATTTCCTGCAAATAAAATTCCATCGACATTTTTAATAGTTGCGATGATTTTTGGTAGTTCAGTGTAATGACTGTAAGGATAGGCTATTATCTCAAAGGGGAGAGACATCAGCTTAGTCAGACTGAGAATTTCTGTAATGCGTTTGTCGACTCCAACCAGGGCGATATTCATGGTCTTATTCCTACATTGTTTAAGATGTGGGTAAATATTTGCGCAATAATATCCCATTGTTGATGTGGGTGGTGTTTAAAAAATCATGATAAAAAATCTTACCCCATTCTTTTGCTCCAGCCATGCAGATATCGAGATAATCAGGGTTCGGTAGAAGGTCGCTATTTTTGTACTCTTTTTTCCCCAGATAAATAAAGATCTTTTCTAACGTAGGCAAGTTATGTCCTTGATAATTGGTTATTTTATCAGGAAGGATTAATGTTCTAGAGTAGCCTCTTTCCCGATTATCGAGCTCTGTAAAATCAAAATCAGCATAACAATAACAGATAGCATTCAACCAATTTTGTTCGGAGGCTTGTGCGTTCAGTACTGCGGAGTGCTTGCTAGTATTCTCTCGCCATGCCGGCCGCTGGTTAAAGGATCGTTTAAAAGTTTCAAGCTTGACGGGAATGGTGTGTGTAGGACGTTTCTGCTGGGTTTTTGTCTCTTGTGTATTGATCAAACTACCATAGGCAATAATACCCAGCATTATTTCTCCTTGACTTCATTAGAGAGGTGCTCTAAAAATATTTAGGGACACTTTAGAGACATGACTATAAATTATGGGGCGAAAATGGTCAATACTAGAGAGATTGCAGAAAGGTATAGCAAGGAAATATACGCTAATCTGGAAAAACTGGTGAATATTAATAGTTTTTCTGCAAATATTTCCGGATTGCATTCAGTTTCTGATTTATTAACTGATATTGCTAAAGGTCATGGTATTGAGTTGGATAAAAGAATCATGGCTGATGATTTGACCCGACGCCCCCATTTGATCTACGAAAATAAGCAGCGTGAGGACTATTACGCTTTTATTGGCCACTTCGATACAGTTCACCCACCGGATAGTGATTTTAATAAACTTGTTAAAGATGATGTGAACTGGGTTGGCCCGGGTGTCAATGATATGAAAAACGGCGTGCTGATTGCCCTTTACACGCTAGTCATCCTTAAAGAACTTCTGCCGCTGGAACAAATTCCCCTCAAGATACTTTTTAATTCCGATGAAGAGATTAGCTCTCCGGTGTCGAAACATATTATCGAAGCAGAATTGAAGAATGCTAAAGGGGGATTTGTTTTTGAGTCTGGTCGGGTGCCGGGGGATATGATTGTCACGACCCGCAAAGGGGTTATTGGCCTTGATATCGATGTTGTCGGGAAGCCATCGCATGCTGGAGAATCCCCCAATAGCGGAATAAATGCCATTGTTGATGCTGCAACGATCATTGAACGTCTTAATTCACTGAATAGTGTGGCTGAAGGAGTCAGCATTCAGTGTACAGAAATCTCTGGAGGCACGGCAAGGAATGTTGTCCCTGACCATTGCCACATTGGTGTCGATATCAGGGTGCCCAACCTGGAAAAACAAGATCAATTGCTGGATGCTATTAACCAGTTGCTTAAAGATGAAGGATTTGTGAATAGCCAAATACGGTATGAAATTAAGGTTAAGCGACCACCATTTGTGAAAACAGAAGAATCGACTAAACTTATTAATAGCTATTTGACTGTTGCTTCTGCTTTGGGTTTTCAAATTCAGGAAACCTCATCAGGAGGGGTTTCTGATGCCAATAACTTATCCAGTTTTGGCGTACCGGTTATTGATGGACTCGGGGCTTTGGGTGATTATCCACATACAAAAAGAGAATATATGGTGAGGCAGTCACTGTTGGATCGATTGGTTGTCTTTAGTAGTTTTTTTTACGAATTGATTCAGAAAAAAATAATTTTTTAATATTTCACAAGAGACACTCACAATTACAGGGAGGTCAATTATGAGAAAAGTTTTTGTTTTGCTGTTAAGTTTGTTGATTTGCGCTGGAGCCGTTAATGCAAAAACCTTGAAAATTGGGATGTCTTCGGATGCGCGTTCAATGGATCCATACTTTCACAATGAAACCTCCACCAACTCAATGTTGTCCAATATTTTTGAAGGTCTTACTTACTTTGATAAAGATCTGAATGTTTATCCTGTTCTTGCTGAATCCTGGAAGGTGGTTGGGGAAAATACCTGGGAGTTTAAGTTGAGAAAGGGTGTCAAGTTTCACAATGGTAACGATTTCAATGCCGACGATGTCATCTTTTCCATTGATAGAATTAAAAACTGGGGTAAATCAGGATTCAAATCAAAGGTCAATATGATTAAATCCTTCGTCAAGGTGGATGATTATACGGTTCAGATTACCACCAAAGGACCATACCCGATTCTGTTACGGAAGCTCTCCTATGTCAAAATGCTCGATGCCGAATACAGTGCCGATAAAGATGCTGCTTTTCTCGGTCTGAATCCAGTAGGAACCGGACCATTCAAGTTTGTTTCCTGGAGAAAAGGCGAAAGCTTTACCATTACTGCTAGTAAAGATTACTGGCAGGCTCAACCATTCTATTCTGATGTCATCTTTAAGCCGTTGACCAACAATGCGACTCGCGTTGCTGCTGCTTTGAGTGGTGAAGTCGATATTATCGATAGAATTCCAGTCATGGACGTTCAGCGGATCAAAAAATCTTCCAAACTGAACTTCTTTATGAAACCCGGCCTGCGACTGATTTACCTGCAGATGGATCAGGGTCGTTTAGAAACTCCGTATGTTAAAGGGGAAAATCCCTTCCTGGATGTGCGGGTCAGACGTGCGATCTATCTTGGTATTAACGAAGAATCTA
>JAOZLQ010000129.1 GCA_029934755.1 Desulfuromusa sp.
CCATAAACTGTTCCTGCTCTCTAGTTTCCATAATCATTGGAATCAGTCCAAAAAAAGTGGTCAATGAGGTTAGCAGGATTGGTCGAAAACGTCGGGCTCCTGATGCAATGATTGCATCTTGCAACGATGCTCCCTCACGACGGTTAGAGTTTATTTTATCAATTAGCAGCAGAGAATCATTGACCACAACTCCGGAGAGTGCAACCAGACCAAACATACTCAACAGGCTTAAATCATGGTTCATGATGAAGTGGCCGATGACAGCACCGACTATTCCGAAGGGAATCGCGGCCATGATTAAAAGCGGTTGGAGATAACTGCGAAAAGGGATCGCTAACAGGGCAAAGATGGCAATCATCGCCAGCTTAAAACCGCTGAGAACGCTGGCCATTGATTCCCTCCGTTCTTTTTCTTCACCTTCCATATCCCAACTCAGTCCAGGATAGTCTGCAATTAATTGTGGAAGCAGATTTTGTTTTAAATCAGAGATAATCTCTTGTGCATTACTTTGTTCATTGTTCACGGCTGCCGAAATATTGATAACCCGTTTCCGGTCGGTACGATTGATTTCTGAAAAACCTTGTCCCTCGATTACCTCTGCTGCTTGCAGTAAAGGAATTTCCCGCCCGCTGGGGGTACGAATCCGCATTGTCTCAAGGTTCCACAGTTCACGCCGGTTGGCATCGGGATAACGAACCATAACCTTGATTTCGTTACGACCACGCTGTAGACGCAGTGCTTCCGCACCATAAAAAGCAGCTCGTACCTGGCGGCCCAAATCTGTTTCAGTGATTCCTAGTGTCCGTGCGGCTGGTTTCAGTTTTAACTTAATTTCCCTTTTTCCCCGGACATAAGTATCTTCAATATCACTGACTCCTTGATATCCTGCTAGTGCTTTGCGAATGCGTTCAGAAGATTGTTCCAGAACGGAAAAATCCTGGTGAGCCAGCAATACATCAATGTTAGCTCCCATATGCATCAAGTTGGAGCGGAAGGTGAGAGAATCAATGCCTGGGATTTCACCAACTTTTTTACGCCATACTGCGGAAATTTCTGCTGCGGGGATGTTGCGAATCTCGCTCTTGGTCAGAAACATCGCAATATTACTCATATGGGTTGCGGTCATATTGGAACCACCGACCGGGCCACCACCTGCAATATTACCACCGACCACGGTATAAACATTGCGGAGAATACTGCCTCCCTCCGGGCGTTTCTCATCGTATTCAGCGACTGTTTCCATCCCCTTCTGCAGAATCAGATCACTGACTCTGCTGGTCTCTTCAATGGGAACTCCACGGTTCATCTGGATGACAACAGTGATCTTGTCACCATCTACTTCCGGCATGAAAGCGAATTTGATCAGACCATTTTTAACCACGCCAACGGTCAGGAGTAAGGCGACTATCCCCAATGCCAGGGATATGTAGCGGTAATGGATAGTCAGTTTTAAAGCCCATAGGTAAGGACCGTGAACAAAACGTTGCAGCATATGACTGAACCAGTTGCGGGTTCGATCAATACGGCCTAGAAAACCACTGCTGTCTGGTTGAGCTTTACCGGGGCTTAAATGGGTTGGTAAAATTAGCAGCGATTCGACCAAAGACATTAGCAACAGGGTGATGACGATAATTGGCATTACCTGAATGAACTTACCCATCATCCCACTGATGAACACTAGAGGAATGAAAGCGGCGACTGTTGTCAAAATTGAAAATGTGACTGGAACGGCCACTTCGAGAACTCCGTCAATGGCGGCTTGTCTATAAGGTTTGCCGCGTTGTCGGTGTTCATAGATATTTTCACCCACAACAATGGCATCATCGACTATAATTCCCAGTGCCAGAATGAAGGCAAATAGCGAGATCATATTGATTGAGAGCCCAAGCCAGGGCATGAGGAACATTGTGCCGAACAACGAAATCGGAATGCCGAGCATGACCCAGCCGGCTAAACGTATTTCTAAAAATAGGCCAAGGATTATCACGACTAGCCCTAGCCCCAATAAGGCATTTTTTTGCAATAAGTTCATGCGGCTGGTGAAAATTTCGCTGGTATCATTCCAGATGGCTAGTTTCAGGTTTCCTGGAAGTTTAAAACTATTTTCTTCAACATAAGTGAGAATACTGGTGGAAATTTCGGTTGGTTTTTGTTCGCCGATACGAAAAACCTGTAGCATTGCTGCGGGTTTGCCGTCAAAACGACCATAAGTTTCGGTGTCGGCAAACCCGTCAATTACGTTGGCAATGTCTCCCAGTTTAACTTGGGTCCCATCCGGATTAGACAAAATGGTGATATCTGCATATTCAGGACCCCAGTAACGGCGTTCCTTGGTCCTGAGTAAAATTTCACCGCCTGATGTTTTAACTGCTCCCCCTGGTAGATCGAGTGAAGCAAGACGAATCGCTGCTGCGACCTTATCGAGAGTCAGATTATAACGTTGTAGTGTTCGTTCGGAAATCTCAATAGTGATTTCAAATGGTCGTACACCACCAAGGTCAACTTGAGTAATATTCGGAAGCTCTAGTAATTCGTCCCGGATTCGCTCAGCTTCTTCACGTAGAACCTTCTCTTTGGTCTCCCCATAGATGACCAGAGAGATGACTTCACGGCGGTTTGATAGCTTGCTGATGACCGGTTTTTCTGCATCTTCAGGAAATGTTGTAATCCGATCAATTTCACTTTTGATATCTTGTAGAACTTCATCGACATCTTCATCGGAATAGACCTCAGCTATGACCGTCCCAAACCCTTCATTGGCCGTAGCTTTTATCTGTTTAATCCCGTCGACAGCTGTCAGACTCTCTTCGACTTTGATGACTATTCCTTCTTCAACCTCTTCAGGGCCAGCACCGGGGTAGGCAACTGACACCGAAACACGATCGAGAGAAACTTCCGGGAAGATTTCCTGCTTGATACTTGGTGCCATAATGATGCCACCGAGAACCAGAACCAGCATCAGCAGGTTGGCAGCCACGTGGTTCATGGCCATCCATTTAACTGCTGCGTTCATCGTGGGTTCTCCTGCATCACTGGTCTAAGAAGTACCCCCTCGGTGGCACTTGATAAGGCTGTTAGAATCAATTTTTCCCCAGTTTGCACACCGCTTTTGAGCAAAATTTGTTGTTTTTCCCGGCGTAGAACCTCAACGGGGCGTAAATTTAGACGGTTATCACTATTGACAATCCAGACCAGATTGTCTGCATGCAATGCTTTGCGTGGGATACTGATGATATCCTGCAATTTTTCACCATACAGCTCAATATCGACAAACAAACCGTTGAATAATGTCGGCTGCTGTTGATAGGGATCATCAACCATAACGACAACGGTTGCCATGCGGCTGTTAGGATCAATCTCACCAAGACTACGGGTTAACTTTCCATGCCAACTGGTATTGCTATCATTGGGAAGATGGATTGTGGCAGATGATCCATGTTTTTGTGTTGCTGATGGAATATCCAGCCAGATGAGTTCTTTGACTGGTAAGGGGATGTGGATCTCAGCTCGATCTGTTCCGGCAAAGCTGCCGATACTGATTCCGGCACGTAAATACTGACCAAAATCAACTTGCTCCTGGCGAATTCGACCATTAAATGGAGCTATCAGTTCGGTGCGTTGTAGGTTTAGTCGCGCCTGTTGCAGGTTTGCTTGGGCGGCGCTCAGATTGGCCTGTTGTTGCTTCATTTGGATTTCTCGGGTGACCAGGGGACCGGGTTCTCCCTTTTCAGCAAGATCTATCCGTTCCCATTCCGCTAGCGCAACCTTGGCTCGTTCGTGTTCTGTTGCCAGTGCGACTTGAACTTGGGCAATATCAGCGTGTGCTCTCTCTATGGCGAGTTCAAAGTCACTGGTGTCAATTTTTAGTAAAGTTTCCCCTTTTTTGAAAAGACCGCCACTGACCAGTTGTGGTGAAATCCAGCTGACTTTGCCGCTGACTTCAGGAACCAAGGCGATTTCCTGTTCTGCCCGAACAGTTCCGGTTGCATGGACTTTGACCTGATGGTTTATCGCATTAAGTTCAATCACATCGACCAAAAAACCCTGTTGTACGGGGTGCTGTCGCTGTGGAGCTTTCTTCAATTTGCCCATCATGTTGAAAACCACGAAGCCGATGATCAGAATGAGCAAGGGGAGGATGATTTTTAATGCCAACTGCGATTTTTTTTTCGGTTCAGTCATTTTTTACATCCTGTCGTTCTTTGAGAGTTTGCTGTTGTTGTTCGACTTCCTCTGTCATCCAGCTGCCACCCAATGCCCGTGCCAGAGTAATCCGGTTGCTGAGCTGTTGTCGGTGATTGTTCAGCTGTAAACTGAGAATCTCCAATTGCATGATCTGACTGAGTAATAGATCCCTGCTGTCGGTTAAGCCATAAATATAGTTATCATGAGTTAATTGTAGGTTTTTATAGTTGATCTGGCGCTGTTGCTCCAGTCTGATTGTCTTGCTAGTCCCGTTGATTTCAGTCATTAGCGCCGTTTCTACTTCTTGAAATGCCGTTAGTAGCGTTTGTTGATAGGCGGTGAGATTTTCTGCACGAAGAGCTGTTTGGCGTTCAGTCTCGGCTTGTCGGCGACCACCGTCGATAAGTGGTTGTGCAAGTCCAAGAGCTAGATTCCAGAAGGTCCCTTCAATGTCACCAACAGCCAGATGAGTTGCGGAGCGTCCCAGGGTTGCCGAAAGATTGATTGCTGGAAGTCTGTTTGCCAAGGCTGCTGCCAACTCCCGATCTGCTGCTTCAAGTTGTAGTAGTGCTGCTGTAACATCAGGACGGCGAACTAAAAGATTTGCTGGCAGGCCAATATCAACAACGCTATTTATCTGCGGAAGCTCATTTTTATCGATTAAAATGCTTCCAGGGAGCTGTCCGAGCAGTAGCGCAATACTGTTTTGCGCCCGGATCAGAATGGTTTGATGATCTGGAACTAGAGTTTTAACAATGGCCAGGTTTTGTTGTGCCTGGTAGACTTCGCTGGCGGTTGACAGGCCTGCCCGGTAGCGCTCAGTTACGGTTTGGAGAAACTCATTTTTGCGGGTTTGTTGGCGTTTGAGTAGCTCCAGATGCGCCCGCTGTTCCACCGCGAGAAAATATTGTTCGGCCAATTGTGCACTCAAGCTGAGCAGCAGGGCCTGAACTTCTCTTTGTCCGGCCTGCTGACGTAATTCTGCTGCTTTGTTTTTGTCTTTGAGTTTATCCCACAGGTCAATTTCATATCCAGCAGCCACAGAAAGACGTGTATTGGTAGACCTCGTGTCTTTTGGAATTCCCGGTGACTGATCGCGACTGAGAGATCCATTCAGGTTAAGCTGTGGCCAGAGAGTGGCACCACTCATTTTTTGTAACGCTTGCAGTTGTTGAAGTCGATACAGTGCCTGGCGTAGGTCAAGATTGTTGGAAAATAACTGTTGCTGGAGTTGATTTAACTGCGGATCATGAAAATCTGTCCACCAGTGTTCCGACAATTGGATCACAGCTCCAGTTTGTTCGGTTGAATAATATTTGGGTGTTTCCGGGCGTTCAAGTTGTGCCGGTCTGAGCGGGTTGCAGGCAGTCAGCAGAAACAGGGAAATTAATAAGAGCCTCATTCTGGTGCCTCCAGCCCGGCGAGTACAAATTTTAGTAATTGCTGGATCAATTCGTTTTGCTCCAGAGCTTCAGTAAGGGAAGGACTGTTAAGTATGGAATGGCTGCTCATACACATAACGTGACTCATGGTGCCCATGATGAACTCTAACCTTGTCAGCAGAATTTTCTGTGGGAGTTGTGGTAATGCTTCACGTAGACCCTCAAGCAACACTTGAAAAATCGGTAAAATCAGACTCAGAAAGCAGTTACGGACAGTTTCGTCCGGTTCATTCAGAGAACGCCCGATCAGGGAAATGAAATCCCGGGCTCCTGAGCTGGAGTTACGAAATTCTAAAGTCGGTTCAATAAATGCTCTCAATAGAGCATCTGCTGTTGGTGGAATGTTGCTTTCCCGCGCTTGAGAAAGAACCTTCTCTATTTCAGTTTCACGAATTTGATTCAACGGCAGTAATCTTCTTTCGATTACTGCTTTAAGCAAGGCTTCTTTTGAGCCAAAGTGATAATTTGTTGCAGCAAGGTTTGCCTCAGCCAGACTGGCCAGAGATCTGAGGGACGTGTTATGAAATCCTTCACGTGCAAACAGCTGTTCAGCAGCATTTAAAAGTCGGATTTTAGTACTGTGTTGCGCCATATCGACCCTTTCAATGGGGTAAATAAAATAGATTTATTATTTAAACATTTGTTTGAAACGGGTGTCAATGAGGGAGAATCCGGGTTGCAGAAAAATCACTGCTTATTAGCTGGGCATTAGTGGTATTTTCTATAGCGGTAATTCTTGCAACCGTTGAATAATCGGCAGGTGTTGGGTGCAGCGCTTCTCGCAGTCACCGCAGCTGATACATTCTTTGGCCTGTTGCGGGGTAATGCCCCAGTGAAATCGGTAGTGATCCAGCACCGCCTGCCGGTCGCCATTAGTTAAGATCAGCTGATTGTAACTGTCCAAATATTTGGGAATCGGGATACCTACGGGGCAGGGGAGACAATAGCCACAACCGGTACAAAGTCCGTCAAACGAGGACTCTATGTTCTTCTGTAGAATTTGTTGTTGTTCCTGGCTATAGGGGACAAATGTTTCTGCTGCACTTACAGCTTGATCAATTTCCTGAATATCTGAAAATCCAACCAGTGCTGTGGTTATGTTTG
>JAOZLQ010000130.1 GCA_029934755.1 Desulfuromusa sp.
CTTCGAATTCCTGCAAAGTTTCGTTTCTTTCCGGCTGTGTCACATGGGATGTGGTGGTTCAAAAACGAAGTTAATTTTCCTTACCCTTTATCCTTCCCATTCATCTATAATCGCCCGCTATGTTTAATTATATTTCTCCAGATAGTATTGATCAGCTCCGCTATGCCATCAAGGAAGCGGGCGGCAACGAAGTCTTTGTCCTCGGTCAGACCGATGCTGATCGGCGTATCGTTCAGGTCGAAGTGTTGGCGCGTGGTTCGGAAAGTGCTGTTCCTGCGATTTTACAGACTTGTAGCTATGGCGATGTTGTTATCCATAATCATCCTGGTGGCGATTTGCAACCCTCTGGAGCAGATATTGAGGTTGCTTCACAATTTGGATCTTTGGGGGTTGGTTTTTATATTATCAACAATGCCGTGGATGAATTGTATCGGGTGGTTGAGGCATTCGCGGAGAAAGATATCCAAAAAATTGACCCGGAGAAAATTGCAGGGTTACTGGGTGTCGATGGAGTGATTTCCGAGAAACTTCCCGAGTATGAAGATCGCCCGGAACAATTACGCATGGCATTTGTGGTTGCCGAGGCTTTCAACAAAGGGCAGATTGCAGTGGTTGAAGCGGGGACGGGAACGGGGAAAAGCCTGGCTTACCTGGTTCCGGCTTTGCTCTGGGCGCGTACCAATCATGAACGGGTGGTTATCTCGACCCGGACAATCAATCTTCAAGAACAGTTGATTCGTAAAGACCTGCCATTTCTCCAAAGAGCGACCGAGATTGAATTTCACGCGGTGCTGGTTAAGGGGCGCAGTAATTATTTCTGTCGGCGCCGGGGTGAAATGGCTGGGCGTGAATTGGGGCTGTTTGATCAGCAGCAGGTCGAAGAATTACAACAGATTATCCAATGGGCTGAAGCAACAAAAGATGGCTCAAAGGAGGATCTCTCTTTTATTCCCAGTTATCAGGCCTGGGAGGAAGTTCGTTGTGAGGCGGATCAGTGTGCTCGAGTGCGCTGCCAGTATTACAGCCGCTGCTTTTTCCATAAAGCGCGACGACGGGCAGCACGTGCCGATATTCTGGTGGTCAACCACTCTCTGCTGCTTTCCGATCTGGCACTGCGTCTGGAGACCGACAATTATTCGGCAACGGCAGTTTTGCCCCCCTTTGAGCGGGTGATTCTGGATGAGGCTCATCATCTTGAAGATGTTGCCACTAGTCATTTCTCTTCGCAACTGACCCGGTTTACTTTTTCACGGGTACTCAACCGCTTACGTCATCCCCGGAAACTGAATCAAGGGTTACTGCCACGACTGCTCGATCAATTGTCACAAAAACTGCCAGATTCAATGGATGAGCTCTATCGAACCCTGCATGGAGAGATAGAATCGTTATTGATAAAACGACAACAATTGTTTGATCTGGCGCTGGATGAATTACAAAGTATTGCTGAAGAACTTCCCGAGGCTCTCGGTAAGAAAGTTAGTTCCAAGTTTGAGCTGAAGCATCGGATCCTTCCCGAATTTATGCAAACACCCGTCTGGCAACAGCTTTGCGAACGGGTTGAGCGTTTAAGGGTTGGTAGTGCTGAATTGTCGCAAGGGATTGCCGGATTGTTACGGGCAACCGAGGCTTTACCGGATCTTGTTGCTGAAAAAGTGAACTCATCATTGGTCGATTTGCGAGGTATTGGCGGTCGATTGGACGGGATTGCCGCCGATCTGGGTTCTTTTCAAGCGGTGGCAAAAAACAGCTGTGTCTGGATTGAGATCCGTGAAGGTCGAATTGGACGTAAACCCGGGTTGATTACCAGCCTCTGTCAGGCTCCATTGGAAGTCGCTGAAAGTCTCAATCAAGCTCTCTACCAACGCTTCCGTAGTTTGATTATGACCAGTGCCACCTTGACCGTTGCGGGAGCTTTTGGTTATTTCCACTCTCGAGTCGGTCTTGATCGAGTTGAACCGAATCGACTGGTTGAACTGTCGCTCGACTCCCCTTTCGATTATCAGCACCAGGCCCTGGTTGCCGTGCCGACCGATCTGCCAGAACCGGGGAAGCCTGGATTTGCCGAAGCGGTTCGGGATGCTGTAGAAAAAGCACTTCTTTGCAGTCAGGGGCGCAGTTTTGTTCTGTTTACTTCCTACTCATTACTTCGTCAGGTGCACGAGGAGTTATCTCCGGTTCTTGAAGCACAACACTTGCGTTGCTTGCGGCAGGGGGAGGAAAGCCGACACCAATTGTTGAAGCGTTTTGCCGAGGATGAAAGCAGTATTCTTTTTGGTACCGATTCCTTTTGGGAGGGGGTCGATGTCCCGGGACGTTCACTAGAACAGGTGATTATTGCCCGTTTACCGTTTCGGGTGCCGACTGAGCCGGTTCTGGAAGCTCGTTCTCAGGCGATAGAGCAGCGCGGAGGAGATCCATTTATGGAATACACGGTGCCGCAAGCGGTGATCCGCTTCAAGCAGGGTTTCGGACGATTGATCCGTCATCGCAATGATCGGGGCGTGGTTTTGATTCTGGACACACGTGTGGTAAAAAGAGGTTACGGACGGATGTTTCTACGCTCACTTCCCCCTGCTCGGGTCGTACGTGGGAGTAGTGATGAGGTTTTTACCGAGGTTGGACGATTTTTTATCGATGGCTATTCATAACAAGTCATAAGAGGATGTAGATGAAAATATTTATGAAATTGAGTATTGCCCTGTTATTACTTCTGTCGCTGATTTCCTGTAATAATAGTGATAAGGTTTTGACTTCATTGCGCCCCAACGATGTCATTCTGGCATTTGGTGATAGTTTGACTTCAGGTGTCGGAACCCGACCAGAGTCAAACTATCCTACCCAGTTGAGTAGTTTTCTTGGTCGTAAGGTTATCAATGCCGGAGTTCCGGGAGAGATCAGTGCTGAGGGAGCCAGACGTTTACCGGGCTTGCTTGATCAACTTAGACCTGAACTGTTGATTCTCTGTCATGGTGGCAACGATATCTTGCAGAAGCTAAATTTAGAGGAATTGCGTGCCAATTTACGGCGTATGTACGAGGCGGCAAATCAGCGTGATATTGAGGTGATTGTGATTGCCGTCCCCCAGCTTGGCTTGGGTCTCGAAGACGTTAAACTCTATCGGGAATTGACCGACGAATTGCAAATTCCTCTATTATCGGAGGTTCTCGGAACACTCCTGGCGGATAATCAATATAAAAGTGATTTAACTCATCTCAATGGTCAGGGTTATCGGAAGCTGGCAGAAGCGGTTGCTGATCTTTTAGCTGCAAATGGGGCACTGCGTTAGTCAGAATTAAATATTAGGAGGGGGATATGCGCCGGATCAAAGATTGGCCTGCGGACGAGCGTCCACGGGAAAAATTACTCGCGTCTGGAGCTGATAAGCTGACCGATGCTGAACTGCTGGCACTGATTATCCGTACCGGCGATTCATCCAGTAAAAATAGTGCTGTCGATTTAGCTCGCAGTTTGTTGAGTCGCTTTGGATCGTTACGACAACTAGCGGCTGCCAGCATCAATGAACTTTGTGAGCAAGCAGGTATCGGCCCAGCCAAGGCGGCTGAAATTCAGGCGCTATTCCAGATTGCTCGCCGTTTTGCCGATAACCGACTACAACCTGGGCAAACCTATCGCTCCTCTCAAGATGCCTTCGACCATCTCCATGAACGTCTCTGTGATTACCGTAAAGAAGTTTTTCTCGCCTTGCTTCTTGATGCCAAAAACCGCTTGATTAAAGAAGTGCAAATATCCGAGGGGAGTCTCAGTGCCAGCATTGTCCATCCCCGTGAAGTATTTGCTCCGGTTCTGCGAGAATCGGCTGCTGCTGTTTTGTTTGTCCACAACCACCCCTCCGGTGACCCGACTCCCAGCCGAGAAGATATTGAAATTACCAAACGTCTTAAAGAGGTTGGTGATCTGATGGGAGTGCGAGTTTTAGATCACATCATTATTGGTAATGGGGAGTATGTCAGTTTGGCGGACCGGGGATTGCTGTAATATCCGGCAACGCTCAATACCTGATATAAATTATCAGATATTTTCCTTAACCTTCTTGACTATTCCAAAAATGGAGATAAATTTTAATGAAGCCGACACCTTTTCTGCCACAGGTGTTTGTTTTTGATATTTTGAATTTTATGATGCACTGCCACAAAATTGTATTATTGCTGATGTCCGGGAGGCTGGAATGGCGATTTTTGCGTGGGCAGTTCATTCTCTGGTTGTTGTTGCTCTTCTTCCGCTGAAAATTACTCAGCCCTGCCATATGTGGAGAGCTTGTAGATCATTCTTTTATTTAGTATTTTTGATGTTTTTGTTGACCCCCTGCCTGGGAATGGCTGCTGAAAATATTACCGTTGTCTCTCCCCAGAAAAGCCATGTCGCTGGTCAGCCGATCCTATTCCATATTCAACCCCATGAACTTTTACTGACCCAGAAAGCAGTTGTCTATTATCGGGGAATCGGGGTCAGTGTTTATCGTAAAATTGATATGACGTCTGAAACCCCGGTGGACTTTATCGCAAACCTTAGCGGTATGAAGGCATTTCCACCGGGGATTGAGTTCTTTTTTGTTGTAACTGACGATAAGGATCAGGTCTTTACCTATCCGCAAGACGACCCCAAGAAACACCCTTATCGGTTAGAGATCAATCTGGACAAAAATCACCCGCAGTTGTTGAAACATTCCCCTGCTGCCGGGGTCACCATCACGACCACAAATCCCGATATCGTACTTGAATTTACCGATCATGAAAGTTTTGTCCATCCGGAAACGGTTCGTTTTATTGTCGATGAGATAGATGTGACATCCCTTTGTAAAATTACCCGAACGACACTTGATTATAGCCCTGCTCGACCACTCTCTCCCGGCAGTCACAGTATGGCGGTTGAAATGTCTGACATTAGCGGTAACCGCATGCCCCCCGTGCAGTCGATCTTTATTGTCGCCTCACCAGCCCCGGTAGCAGATAAGAGCCCTGTGGCTGATGCCGTGTCGGCTGAAGTGAATATCAGTGGTGAATTTCGACATGAAATTGCTGCAAAAAATGATTCTGATACAAATTGGCGTTTTCAAAGTGCCCTGACGATGAGGACTCAGGCACAGAAAGATCAATTCAAAGTCTCACTGGATGCGAGTGCCAACTATATTGACGAAGATGCTCCCGGCCCTGACGGTGAAAATTTCAATCTCGATAATTTTTTGCTGCAGCTCGAATACGGTAAACAGTTGCTGGCTTTGGGGGATGTCTCTGTTGAGGGGACGGAGTTGATTTCACACAGTATCTCTCGACGTGGCAGCCGTCTGGCTCTTAACCTGGCCGATACCCGGATCGAAGCTTTTGCGCTGCGAAGTAATTATATCACCGGCTATAAAGAAGGTCTTGGGCTCAGTGACTCTGATCAAATGCTGACCGGTGGCTTTGTTGAAAAAGATCTTCTGAAAGATAAAAAGCTGACTCTCAAAGCGACTTATGTGAGCGGGCGCAATGAACGTCCGGAAGATTACAATGCCAGTTCCCTGACGGCAGGAACCGAAGGGAGTATTTATAGTCTGTTGCTCAAGAGTCGCTTGTTTGATGAAAAACTCGATTTTGAAGGGGAATACGCCGGTAGTCAATTTGACAGCGATTTGTCTGATGATGTGGGCGAAAAATCAGACAGCGCCTGGCGGGCAAAATTGTCGGGACGGTATGAAAAACTGGATGGCAGCGTCGGCTACCGCTATCTGGGAACCGACTTCAGAAGTATCGTCAACTCTACCGGAGCCAATGGTCGTGAAGAATATACTGTTGGCGGTGGAATCCGCTTTGCCACTTCATCATTACGTTTCACCGGGTTTCATAACCAGGACAATGTCGATAATGATCCTCTTTTTCCGGTGATGAAAAATACCACCGCCAGCCTCAATTATAATCTGTTTATCACCGATTGGCCTTCGATCTACTTCAACTGCACCCAGAGTGTACTGCGCAGCAGTGATGAACCCGCCGGTTTTACGCCGATGGAAAACCACATCACCACGCTCGGTGGCGGCTTATCTCTCTCCAAAAATCGCTGGCATCTGTCGCCTAATTATACCTACACCACTTTTGATGACCGTGGTGAAACCAGCAATAACGATTCCCGAACCCATGTTGCCTCTCTGTCTGCTGGTTACCGGCCAACCGATTTTTCATCAATTAATCCCTTTGTGACTTACGTCAACAGTAAAACCGATGCCAGCGGTGTGACGATAGAAACTTGGCAGGGGGCGTTGAGCGGGTTTGTATCGTTGTTTGAAAATGAACTCAACCTCAATGCCACGTTGTCGGCACTTGATACCCAATCAAGTGATGGTGCCAGTCATACCAATACTTACAGTGCTGTGGCTCAATTAAATTGGCAGGTACAGAAATATCTGCTCAAAAAAGGGCGGCAGACATTTTCCATTCGTGGACAATATTCACGGACCGAAGATCATATTCGTGATAGCTCGGCTGATGACTATGCCATTTACGGGGTGATCAGTTTTGGGATTCCTATAAAGCTTCTTTAGCGTGGCTACTTAGCGAGGTCGGACAAAATGAAAAATATTATTTCCAGTCTCTTCTATACCCGCAGGATAAGTTTTTTCACCGGGCTGGCTGTTGTTCTGCTATTGCTGATAACTTCCTCGGTGTCCAGAGCTGATCATGAAAACGTGC
>JAOZLQ010000023.1:0-1745 GCA_029934755.1 Desulfuromusa sp.
TTCGTCAAAAAGCTGGATCCCCGTTTTCACGAGGATGACGACTTTTACAAGAGGCTCATTTGATTCTCAGTTTTTCTTCCCCCCTCATCCGGCCTGTGGCCACCTTCTCCCTCAGGGAGAAGGATGTTGAATATTCACTTCAGCCTGCTTTTATTGCCGGGTCAAAGAGCGGTACCTGATCCGGTGTGGCTGATCGGCATCTTTGCCGAGACGACGTTTTCTATCCGCTTCGTATTCTGAATAGTTTCCTTCGAACCAAGTTACCTGAGAATCACCTTCAAAAGCCAGAATATGGGTGGCAATACGGTCAAGGAACCAGCGGTCATGGCTGATAATGACAGCGCAACCACCGAAGTTTTCCAGCCCTTCTTCCAGTGCTCGTAGGGCGTTAACATCCAGATCGTTGGTTGGTTCGTCAAGCAACAGCACATTAGCTTCCTCCGGAAGCATTTTTGCCAGGTGGACTCGGTTACGCTCGCCACCAGAAAGCACTCCGACTTTTTTCTGTTGGTCAGATCCGGAAAAGTTAAAACGGCTCACATAAGCACGTGAATTAACTGTTTGACCACCGAGTTGAATCATTTCCTGCCCCCCGGTTATTTCTTCCCAGATGGTTTTATTCTCATCCAGCTCACGACTTTGATCAACATAACCGAGTTTTACCGTTTCACCGATCTTGAAACTGCCACTGTCAGCTTTTTCCTGTTCGATAATCATTTTGAACAGAGTCGATTTCCCTGCACCATTCGGACCGATTACACCGATGATGCCACCAGCTGGAAGATTGAAACTGAGGCTGTCGATCAGCAATCGATCATCGAACCCTTTGCTGACTTCCTTGGCTTCGACAACCACACCGCCAAGACGTGGTCCCGGTGGAATGTAAAGCTCAAGGGTTTTCTCTTTTTCCAGACCAGCATTGCCGAGCAGTTTTTCATAAGAACTGATCCGCGCCCGGGACTTGGCCTGCCGTCCTTTGGGTGACATGCGAATCCATTCCAGTTCGCGTTGCAGGGTTTGCTGCCGCTTGCTTTCAGATTTTTCTTCTTTGCGCAGACGTTCCTGCTTTTGTTCCAACCAGCTGGAATAGTTCCCTTTCCATGGGATTCCGTGGCCGCGATCCAGTTCCAGAATCCAGCCGGCAACATTATCAAGGAAATAACGATCGTGAGTGACGGCAATAACTGTACCCGGATAGCGTTGCAGGTGTTGTTCCAGCCAGGCGACAGTCTCTGCGTCCAAGTGGTTGGTCGGTTCATCAAGGAGAAGGATGTCCGGTTTTTGTAATAACAGGCGACACAGGGCGACACGGCGTTTTTCACCACCGGACAGTACTTCAATTGATGTCTCCGGGGGTGGACAACGTAATGCTTCCTCAGCCAGTACCAGTCGGGAATCAAGTTCCCAGGCGTCGGCAGCATCCAATTTATCCTGAACTTGCGCTTGACGGGCAAGGAGTTTATCCATGTCGCAATCGGGATCGGCAAAAGCGTTGTTGATTTCTTCAAACTCTGCCAGCAGGTCTACGACCTCTTGTACTCCTTCTTTGACGGTTTCTCGAACAGTTTTAGTCTCATCCAGCTGTGGTTCTTGTTCCAGATAGCCGACACTGTAA
This sequence comes from Desulfuromusa sp., assembly GCA_029934755.1. Lineage (GTDB taxonomy): Bacteria > Desulfobacterota > Desulfuromonadia > Desulfuromonadales > Geopsychrobacteraceae > Desulfuromusa. The sequence continues at coordinate 1,616 of JAOZLQ010000023.1, forward strand.
CCGTCAGAAAGTACCGCTTCGCCATTAAACTCTTTGTCAACTCCGGCCATAATCTTCAATAGAGTCGATTTCCCTGAACCATTGAGTCCGAGGACACCAATTTTTGCACCGTAATAATAGGAGAGGGAAA
>JAOZLQ010000023.1:1755-19825 GCA_029934755.1 Desulfuromusa sp.
GTTTGTTGTAGCTTTTGCTGACTCTCATCATTGAATAGATGATTTTTTTTGTATCTTCACTCATGGTTGTCCCTTTTAAAATCAGTTTTTGTTGCAGAGTCTCATTCTGTTGCCGCCAATTTAATAATAACTTTCAAAAGAATTGCGCCTGTATAGCATCAGATTTATGAGGATGTATAGTTGCTGGGCGCGTTTTTTTTATCTAACTCGCTGAGGACCTGAAGGAAACTGTAGGTTAATTGAGGATGGAGTTTCGTGCCGGCAAGATCAAGCATGATCGAGATGATCTGATCTATGTTCAGCGATTCTTCATAGGCACGGTGAGTTCGCATCGCATCATAGGTATCTGAAATTGCAGTCATATAAGAACAGATATGTTGTGTCCATAGCCGGGTTGTTTTTGGGTAACCGGCATTGTCGAAGCGCATATGGTGTTCAAATGCAGTCACAACAGCTAACCGTGGAACTCCAGGAGTGTTGAGCAGGTACTCGGCCCCTAGACGGGGATGTTGTTGCATAATTTTCCACTCTTCTTCATCCAGTTGGCCCGATTTACTAAGAATATCAGGGGAGATAAACATCTTTCCCACATCATGTAGCATGGCTGCAATACCAATATCGTTAAGGAGTTGTCCTTCAATTCCAAGAACCTTTGCTTGAGCCAGGTTGAGCATACAAATATTGGTCGAGTGGGTGTAGGTGTATTCATCCATTGAGCGCAATGGTGCAATGGCCATGAATGCATCACTTTGACTATTGAATGCGTTGACAAAACCGTTAACAATTTCATTGATTCCGGTCATTTCCAGCTTTTGTTTATTACGCACGGTCTGGTAGATATCCATAAAACGATCAGCTTCATGTTCAGCAATTTCATCGAGTCCCAGCCCCGCAATCTGTCCGGAGTTTTTATAGCGGACTTCAATCTGTCCAAAATGGATATTTTCACTGCTTTTGATCTCAATCTGCTTATCTGGAGTTTTGCTCAGAATGTTGATGAGACCGAGGAGTTCTTCGGCATAGACTCCCGGTTCTATCTGTAAATGACTGATACCATTTCTATCCAGAGACTCAAGGAGCCGGTCAATGGCCAGATTTTTTGCAACCGGCTTGTTGGCAAAAATCAGTTGTTCATCAATGACTTTCAGGGTGATATTGCTATGGATGCTGAATAGCTGCTGGAGCTCATTTAATGCTTGCTTGTTCAACCTTAGAACCTGCCGGTGTTCAGGGTGGTAAAGGGCGGCATTGGCGGCGGCGGTTGTCAATAGCCTGATCAGTTTTTGTAGGTGGTTATCCTGAGGTCTGATCATTTTCCTCTCCTTGAAAAATTTCGACGTTGTTCTATTGCGTATTTGGCCAGTTGTTTATGTTTCCCAGTGACGAGTTCCTGGAGTAATCTTTCTGCTGAACTGCCGGGAAACAGAGCCAGGTTCTGAAGGATTTCAGTGTGCAATTGTTTTATCCTGCGGGAAACGAGCAAACCGTGTTTTTGTAGCACTCGACGCAAAATAGGCAAGCTCTCTTTGTTGCCGATGCGGGTCAATGTTTTGATAATCTGTTTTTTTAATTCCAGTTCTGTATCACTCTCCGGGGTATCGCAAAGATTTTTATGTAGAATAGAGAGGACGGCAGGATCCCGACTGAGGTCTGCTATCTGTATGGCTGAAAAACGGGCCTCAGGATCTTCACTGTGTAATTCTTTCAGCAGCTGTCGATTGGCCGTCGCCGGATTACAGGAAAACAGATTCCGCATCACTTCAAGGCGAACCTTTGGGTGAGGATGGTCGACAAGTTGATGAATCATTTTTATGCTGTGAGGATCCAGATCCTTTCCTAGAACAATCAAAAGATTGCGCACTAAATACCAACGTTCATCGTTGAGAGACCGCACAATCATCTGTTGGGCGTCCCCACCGATTCTTTCCAAAATCTGCATCCAGAGTTCTCGTTCAGACCATTTTGGAGCGAGCCCCAAATATTCGATCACCGGCTGACTGTATGGCTCTCCTACAGCGACGATGTAGTCGGCTATTTCCTGATGCTTTTCTTCTCCCCAGAGATCAATACCATCCAAAACCTCCGATATGAAAGTGGGTTGGGCGTGATTAGAAAGTACTTTTTCATTAAAAATACTGGCGGAAGAGTTGCCACTATACAGGTAACTAGACCAGTTGCTGTGAATTTCGCGTAATTTAATGAAGTCACCCGTATCGAGAAAATAGCGGGAAAGATCAAGCAGATTTTGTTGAATTGATTCTTCTTGCTCAGGATCAAATTGTTTATCCAGTAATTCGAAAATAATTGCGGCACAATTTGGTTCAACCGATTGGCTTTCAATCTGGTTTCTTAGCTTTTGTTTTTCATCATCAGGAATAGTGCCGATGACGTTGTTGCCGAGTATATTATACAGCGCTGCCTGATAGTTATCAGGCATATATAGATCTTGACGTTCCTCACTGAACAGCACATCAAGTCGGGCACGAACCATATCCTCTGAAAGTGGTGCCGATTTCGTTTTGATGTTGTGATTAAATGTCGGGGTTGGGGCAGTGGCCAGATTGTTGATCAGGCCAAATAGTCGCGAAGACAGGTTTAAATCCTGTCGATTCTTTCCGACAATCGAATTTTGCAGCAGATGGGGGGGGATCTTTTGTAGAATATTGGGTGCGGCATCACGGTGTTGGTCGAGGGCATGGAAGGCGCTATTGAGGAATTCCTGTTGGGCTTCAGGGGATAGCTGTTCCAGAAGTGAGACAAGCTTTTTGTCGTTATTCGTTTGGGATTGATTCCCTTCTTGTTGGATACTATTTTCAATAAATAGACCTATCGATTGGGACGATTGCTCGCGTTCAATTTGACTACCAACCAATTTTTGATTAAAAATATCTACAACAGTATTCAGATCAAAGCTTGATCCCAAGTTTCCAAAATCGAGGATGCCGTTGTGTAGTCCATGAATGAAATTTTTCCATAATTCCCCTCCTTCAGTTGTCTCTTCTTCGGTAAGGTTCTGATTTGACTGAAATGCATCATAGTTGATTGGAACAACTGAAATGTGCTCAATCTGCTGTTGTTCAAGTAATTTGTCAAAACCACCGAAAGATTCAATAGCGTCTCGGTCAGAACGGATCAGCTGGTTAAAGCGGATCAGTTCCGTATTTTTTAACCCTTTTCTGAAACTGATCGATGCAATCCCGAGGGAGGAAAAAAAATGGGCAAACTGCTGATTGGTTAAGTCTTCTTTATCCAGCCATAGTTGTTCAAAATAGAGGGTATCTGGAGTAATACCCAATGTAATGACCGGATCGGAGTAGAACAGTTCATTGAGAATATCCAGAGTTCCGCTGACGCTCGCCACAATTTGTGGGTGATCTGGTGGATAAAGTGATAGTTTGCGTCGGGATATGTTCAGCTCATGGAGAAATGCTGTAAGGAGTGGTTTGTCCAGATCTGTTGCCGGATTATCAGGTTCTTTCTGGTTCACATGTCCCCCGCGAGTTGTCCTAGTTTTGAATTGGTTTGTATTCTGACGGAGTATAGCAGGTTTTGATAATTTTTTGGATGCTGAGACGAAGTCTGGAGTTGGGAGCTCTTTGTTGCATTTGTTCAGCTATGGTGCTAAATTCCACAACGTGAAAAAAATAATATTTCAGCGAATATCTGTGTATGAGCTCCAGCAAACATTTTGATGTTGCTGATGCGGCTCTGGCTGCTCAATTATTTGGCCAGCAGAATAAGCATCTCAAACTAATAGAAAAAAAACTTGGTATTCGTCTTGGCAGCCAAGGAACTGTAATCCACCTGTCTGGTGAGTCAGCCCAAGTCCATGTTGGTTGTCGTCTGCTTGAGGAGTTGTGCCTTTTAATGCGGGAAGGTCTGCCTCTTTATCCCACCGATATCGATTACGCAATCCGGATTCTTTCCTCTGATTCAACCACTTCCCTGAAAGATATTTTTTGCGATACAGTTTTTATCTCGGCTCGCAATAAATTGATTGCCCCCAAAAGTCTGGCACAAAAAAACTATATCGATAATATTCGGGAAAATCATATTGTTTTTGGTGTTGGCCCGGCGGGAACCGGCAAGACTTACCTGGCGATGGCAATGGGTGTTGCCGCTTTGATGCGCAAGGAAGTCAGCCGGATTGTGTTGGTGCGCCCGGCAGTTGAAGCTGGTGAAAAGCTCGGTTTTCTTCCCGGTGATCTAGCAGAAAAGGTGAATCCCTATCTGCGTCCACTTTACGATGCTCTTTACGATATGCTGGACTTGGCAAAGGCCCAGACATTATTGGAGACGGGTGTTATAGAAGTTGCACCATTGGCTTTTATGCGCGGTCGAACTCTGAATAATGCCTTTATTATTTTGGATGAAGCACAAAATACCACCGCTGAACAAATGAAGATGTTTCTGACCCGCTTGGGGTTCGGCAGTTGCGCTGTTATAACCGGCGATGTGACCCAGATCGATTTGCCACGTGATAGACAATCGGGCCTATTGCATGCGATAGAAGTACTGAGCGAAGTTTCTGGGATTGCGTTTACCTATTTCAGTGATGTCGATGTCGTACGCCACCCAATCGTTCAAGCTATCGTTCGGGCTTATCAGCAGGCTGATCAGAAAAACAGTGATCTGAATCGCTCCGGTAGATAAGTCTACTGATATTGAGGATATATGATTAAAGAAGAAAAAGCTTTGCAGGGTCGTACTACTATTTTCAGTTATGGAGTCCAGGGTTTGCGCAATCGGCGACAACCCCGGTTGGGAGGTTGGTTGCTCCTGCTGGTTACGGTTCTATTGACTTTAATTGTGGTGCCGAAGGGGGGGCTGATTCCCGATTATTATGCTCCGGGAGACATTGCTACCCGAAATATTAAATCGCCTCGTGATCTGTTGGCGGAGGATGTTCCACTAACACGGTCAAAACGTGATGAGGCTGCTAATTCTGCCCCCCTTGTTTATGATTTGGACACCACTGCTGGGATTCAGGCAATTGAACGGATTCACCAGGGATTTGGATTGTTATTGCAGTTGCAGAACGACGTTGAGGCTCCCAAGTCAGAAGATTTTTTGTCGGGACTTGAGTCCAATTTTGGAGTTCCACTGGTAGAGGAGGAAATTCAAGCGTTACTTGGTTTGGCCCTTGGTCAGACGATTGCAGCCTTCACTAGAGACCTGTTAACGCCAATTTTCACGCGACCAATTGTGGCTAATCTCCAGGCTTTTGAAGCTGATCGAGATCGGGGTATTTTGGCGATTGAGCGGAGTGGCGAAGAAGAATTAGGTTCGCAAATATTAGAACAAACGATTGGTTTGAATGATGCTCTGCGCCAGGTGAAAAATGAATTAGCACTGATCACGGGAATAACTTCAATCCAACAGCAAACTTTACTGAAACTGGTACAGCAGCAATTACGCCCCAGTTTGATTTTTAATCAGCAGAAAACTGAGCAGTGGCAAATGGATGCACGGCAGCAGATTGCTCCGGTGTTGTTCCAGATAAAAGAAGGGGAAATGGTGGTCCGAGAAGGTGAACGGGTGACCGCTGATCAAATCCTCAAATTACAGGCTATCAGGAAATCGGGTCGTGATAATCGTAGCTTGCAGACCGCAGTAGGTTTATTGATTTGTTCTCTGTTGTTGATCTATGTTGGTTTTTATTTCACCCAAAAAAATATCAGTAAATTTCGCCCTGATTCCCGCGATTTGCTGTTTCTTGCGGTTGTGTTTCTTGCCCTGTTTCTGTTGATAAAAATATCAATATTTATCGCTGCTGGAATGGGAAATACTTTTGCCTATATTGACTCTTCGGTCTATCTCTATGCGATTCCCTTTGCTCTTGGCGCTATGCTGGTGCGGATTGTCCTTAACTCTGAAACGGCGTTCCTGTTTTCGGTCTGTTGTTCTCTGTTGGTCGGAATATTGTTTGGAAACAGCCTATTGATGGTGTTTTATGTTCTGATCGGCAGTCTTGTCGGTGCGCATGGAGTACGTCATTGTCAACAACGGACGACTCTTTATCGAGCCGGTTTGTGGATTGGTTTAGCTAACATGGCTATGCTTATCGGGATTCATCTCTTAACGGGCCGTAATTTTGAACTGCAGTTACTCTGGAAACTTGGTTTTGGTTTCTTTGGTGGGTTGGCTAGTGCGATTGTTGTCAATGGGACTATCCCGCTAGTGGAATCATTTTTTAAATATACGACCGATATTAAATTGCTGGAATTGGCAAACATGAATGCGCCAATTTTGCGGCAATTAATGATAGAGGCCCCAGGAACCTATCATCATTCTATTCTGGTTGGAAATCTAGCTGAAGCTGCCGCTGAATCTATTAATGCTAATCCATTGTTGACCAGAGTTGCTGCTTATTATCATGATATAGGCAAAATTAAAAAGCCCCTCTACTTTATCGAAAATTCAGGGGGGCAACGTAATAAGCATGATAAATTAGCTCCATCGATGAGTGCTCTGATTCTCACTTCTCATGTCAAGGATGGGGTCGAATTAGCTCGAGAACATAAACTGGGTGCGGAAATTATTGATATTATCCAGCAACATCAAGGCACCACACTGATCAAGTTTTTCTATGATCGGGCAAAAAGCCAAACTGAACCAGGAATGCCGCAGGTTGATGAGCGCGACTATCGTTATCATGGGCCCAAACCACAGACTCGTGAAGCAGCGCTGATTTTGCTGGCAGATGCAATTGAGGCAGCTAGTCGAACGTTGACTGACCCCACTCCAGCACGAATTCAGGGGATGGTGCAGAAGTTGATTAATAATATTTTTATTGACGGGCAATTAAATGAATGTGATTTGACTTTGAAAGATTTAAATTTAATTGCCAAGAGCTTTAATCGTATTCTATCTGGATCCTTTCATCATCGAGTTGAATATCCCGAACCGGTGCATATTGTCCGGGAAAAGGTTGATGCTGAGGAAAAAACTCCGGCTAAAGAAAAGGCGAAAATAAAAAGTGCGAATTCAGATAGAAAATTGTCAAAGACAGCACAAAATTCTGAAACGGCCACTGCGGAAGATAGCCCAGAAGATCTTAAGCGTCTTGGGATATCCTGAGGCAGAGTTATCAATCCTGATTCTTGATAATGCCGGAATTAAGAAAATTAATTGTGAATACCTGCAACGTGACCGTCCGACAAATGTTATCTCCTTTGCTATGCAGGAGGGTGAAGGGTCGGGATTGTCGCCGCTAATGTTGGGCGATGTGGTTATCTCGGCAGAACGAGCAGCGACAGATGCTGCTGAGGCCAGTATTCCATTCGAGCATGAACTCTGGTTTCTGCTGATTCATGGTGTTTTGCATTTGCTCGGTTATGATCATGAACGTGGCACAGTGCAGGAAGCTGAACTGATGGAAGCCAAAGAATCCGAAATTTTTGATCTTTTAGTTCGAGAATCCCCGCTGACTGAAAATAATTAACTATTTTAGAAAAAGGAGAACAACAAAGAAGTGGACAATGATTATTCACAGGAGTCAGTTGGCTGGCTGAAGCGTTTGCTGCGCAGGCTGAGCTATTGCCCTCAGGCTAATAGCGAAGAAGAACTGCAGGAATTGATTGATGCTTCTGAACAACAAGGGATTATAGATGAGGGTGAGGGGGAGATGCTCCAATCGATCCTTGAATTAGATGAGACCATTCTGCGTGAAATTATGATTCCTCGGACAGCTATGGTGTGTGTTGATTCTGAAGCTCCATTTGGAAATATCCTCAAGGCAATTCTCAGCTCAGGACATTCTCGCATTCCGGTTTATAAAAATAATATCGACAATATTATTGGTCTGGTCTATGCCAAGGATCTGCTCCGTTACTGGGGTCGCCCCATCGATGCTATTACTCTGGACGAAATTATGCGTCCTCCCTATCTGGTTCCAGAATCGAAACATGTGCGCGTTTTACTTAAAGAATTTCAGGAAACCTGTGTCCACATTGCCATCGTTATTGATGAATATGGTGGGACGTCAGGTTTGGTGACCATTGAGGACCTGATCGAGGAAATTGTTGGGGAAATTCAGGACGAATATGATCGTGAGGAAGAATGGTTGCTGGAACAGTCTGATGGGACTCTCCTGGTTGACGGTCGTCTGAATATTGAAGAATTTGAGGAATATTTCGGTATTGAAGTGGAACGGGAAAAGTTTGATACCGTTGGTGGTTATGTTGTGGAACAATATGGCAGGGTACCTGTTGTTGGTGAACAAGTCAGAGTGGGGAATTTTGACATGCTGATTGAGCAGGGTGATCAGCGTGCTGTCCGTCAGATCCGAATTGTCCCGCTTGCCGTGACTGGTACTCAAAGTGGTGAGCATTGATGCGATTGGCAAAACCTGTTTGGAGCCTGATGGTCGCTGCCATCTCTGGCTTGTTGCTAGCAGCTTCATTCCCCCGTCCCGATCTTTTCCTTTTTGCCTGGGTGGCACTGGTTCCTCTACTGCTGGTTATGCGCCACCGTCCTTTTGTTTCTGGTTTTACGGCTGGGGTCGTTTTTTTTGCCACTGTTTTATATTGGTTGAATTTTGTGATGACCACTTACGGTGGTCTGCAACCAATTTTTTCCCTTCTTGCTTATTTCTTTTTGATCGTTTATCTCGCAGCCTATTTTGGCGTAGCGACGTGGTTCTCTTGCCAGCTTGAAGCAATCTTTAAAATTCCATATCTTCTGACTCTTCCCCCCCTATGGGTCTCTCTGGAATATCTTCGTGGCGTGTTATTTACCGGGTTCCCCTGGGCAATTATTGGTTATTCGCAGCAGAATTTTTCTCTGGCAATTCAAAGTTCTGATGTCACCGGAGTTTACGGTGTCAGTTTGATGCTGGTAGTCGTCAATTGTGCTATCGCTGGCATTATTACAGCGCCGAAAAGCCGACTGGCATGGTTGGGCGTCGCTGCAACTATCATGATCTCAATCAGCCACTTCGGATATGGTATTTGGCGGGAGGGACAACCTCTTGAGCAACGAGCGGAACAATTGCAAGTTGCCCTTATTCAGGGAAACATTGAACAAGCGCAGAAATGGGCTCCAGATAATCGGCATTTGAGCATCGACCGCTATCAGAGTTTGTCGGCACAGGCAGCGGGAAATCAACCTGATTTGATTATTTGGCCGGAAGCGGCAACGCCATTTTTTCTACAGGATCAGTCCGAGTTAGCAGCACGGGTCAAACAGTTGCCCGTGCAATTGGAAACATCCTTACTTATTGGCAGCCCAGCGTATCGGCAGTTGTCTCCCGATAAGTATGAATACTATAATAGTGCTTATCTTTTTTCTTCTGCAGGGGAGGAGCTGGGGCGCTCCGATAAAATTCATCTGGTTCCGTTTGGTGAGTACGTGCCCTTCGGAAGGCTATTGGCTTTTATCGATAAACTGGTGGTCGGAATGGGCGATTTTTCACCCGGTCAGGTTCGGCCATTGCCGTTGAATGGGCATCACCTTGGGGTGCTGATTTGTTACGAGGCAATTTTCCCCCAATTGGCCCGTAAATATGTACAACAGGGGAGTGATTTGTTGGTTAATTTAACCAACGATGCCTGGTTTGGTCACTCATCGGCTCCTTATCAACATTTGGCAATGACTCGATTTCGAGCGATTGAAAATCGTATTTGGATCGCCCGTGCTGCAAACACTGGGATTTCTGCACTGATTTCTCCTGCTGGTAATGTCACCTTGGCGGGGCCGATTTTTGTACCGCTGCAATTGAGTGGAATGGTTGGATTGGGAGCTGAAACAACATTTTACACTCGATTTGGTGATATCTTTGCTTATATTTGCTTGGGAATAAGTGGGGGATTTCTTACACTTCTTTTTTTGCGTCGCCAGAAAATATCGAAAGGTTCTACATCGTGAAAGCAACAGCAATTATTCCTGCCCGTTATGGGTCGACCCGGTTTCCTGGCAAGCCTCTGGCAATGATTAATGGTTTGCCGATGATTCAACATGTTTACCAGCAAGTTGCTAAAGCAACAATGGTCGACCGGGTCATTGTTGCAACGGATGATGTGCGTATCGTTGCCGTAGTTGAAGGTTTCGGTGGCGATGTGATGTTGACTCGGGGCGATCATCCAACCGGTACAGATCGTTTGGCTGAAGTTGCAAAAAAAATTGATGCCGGGTTGATTGTCAATGTTCAGGGGGATGAACCACTTATCGATCCCCGGATGATTGATCAGGTGATAGCTCCGTTGATAAAAAACAGAGAAATTCACATGGGAACACTTGCCAGTAAAATTGATCAGATTGATGATTTTCATAATCCCAATGTCGTTAAAGTGGTCAAGGATCAAGCTGGGTTTGCACTTTATTTTTCCCGTGCCCCGATACCTTGGCCACGCGATTTGAGCACTGATCAACTGACAAAAGCATTGCCGCAGTTGGGTTTGTTGCGCCATATTGGTCTTTATGTTTATCGACGAGAGCTTCTTTTGAATTACCCCTCCTGGCCGAAAACACCGTTGGAAAATCTCGAGAATCTGGAACAATTGCGTGCCCTTGAACGAGGAATAAAACTGTACGTGGCGGAGACTGAGTTCAGTTGCCACGGAGTTGATACTCCGGCAGATCTTGAGCGCGTTTCCAGCCTGATGTCTGTAGAAAATCAATAATTAAAACGGGATGTTGCTCTATTTTGAAATATGGACGGTTTTTTGCATGTTCAGGGTTTCTTTCGCCCCTGTTTCTGTGTAGAATCAGCTATTCGTTAGGATTATAGTACCTTGCTGATCAATGCGGTGCTGAACCGCCGTTTATCGATGAAGGATGGATTGAGTAAATGAAGACAAAGTTTCTCTTTGTAACCGGTGGAGTGGTTTCTTCTCTCGGCAAAGGACTGGCCGCTGCTTCGATTGGAGCGCTGATGGAAGCTCGTGGATTGCGAGTTTCTATGCAAAAAATGGATCCTTACATTAACGTTGATCCCGGGACCATGAGCCCTTTCCAGCATGGTGAAGTTTTTGTCACGGATGATGGTGCTGAAACCGATCTTGATCTGGGACATTATGAGCGCTATACCTCGGCGACATTATCGCGCAAATCAAATTTCACCACCGGCCAGGTTTACGATTCCGTTATCCGCAAAGAACGCCGTGGTGATTATCTCGGTGGAACAGTGCAGGTTATCCCACATATAACCAATGAAATTAAGCAGAAGATCCTCGAAAATGCCAAGGGGGTTGATATTGCAATCATTGAAGTTGGTGGTACCGTCGGTGATATTGAATCCTTACCGTTTCTTGAGGCGATTCGCCAGTTTCGAGCCGATTGTGGACGAGATAATGTCCTCTATCTCCACCTAACTCTGGTGCCCTATATAGCAACTGCGGGCGAACTGAAAACAAAGCCAACTCAACATAGCGTCAAGGATTTACGTGAGATCGGTATCCAGCCGGATATTCTATTGTGCCGTTGTGATCGTGAAATTCCACGCGATATGAAGTCGAAGATCTCCCTCTTCTGTAACGTACCGGAAGAGGCAGTTGTTACGGCTCGCGACGTTGAATCGATTTATGAAGTCCCAAAAGCTTTTCATGATCAGGGCTTAGATGAACGGATTGTTGAATATCTGAATATTTGGACTAAAGCTCCTGACCTATCTGTATGGGATCGAATTGTTGAGCGGGTTAAACACCCCAGTGGTGAAACAACCATAGCTATCGTCGGAAAATATGTTGGTTTGACTGAGAGTTATAAGTCGTTATCCGAGGCATTGACCCACGGTGGAATTGCCAATGATTGTCGTGTCAATTTGAAATATATTGATTCAGAAACATTGGAGCGCCACGGTGTCAACGGTACCTTCGACGATGTTGACGGTATTCTGGTCCCCGGGGGGTTTGGGGAGCGCGGTAGTGAAGGAAAAATTGCTGCGATACAATATGCTCGGGAAAATAAAATTCCATTTTTTGGGATTTGCCTGGGGTTGCAAATGGCTACAGTCGAGTTTTCACGCCATGTTTGCGCCATTGAAGAGGCTCATTCTTCTGAATTTCACGAGACTGCGGCTAATCCGGTTATCCATATCATGGAAGGGCAGAAAAAGGTTAAAGGCAAGGGAGGAACTATGCGTTTAGGCGCTTATCCTTGTGATTTAGAAGAGGGTTCTCTGGCTCGTAGGATTTATGGGAAAGACCACATTTCCGAGCGACATCGGCATCGTTTTGAATTTAATAATGATTATCTGGAAAAGTTGAAAGCTGGCGGGTTAGTTTTATCAGGAATGAATTCTGAATTAAATTTGGTTGAAATTGTCGAATTAGCCGATCATCCCTGGTTCCTCGGCTGCCAATTCCATCCCGAATTTAAATCACGACCGATGGAGCCGCATCCTCTGTTTGAATCTTTTGTCGGTGCTTGTCAGAAACAGCGCAAGGAGAAATAAATGAAACAGGTCAGCGTCGGTCCGGTCTCCTTTGGTGGTTCCAAACAGTTGGTTTTAATTGCCGGGCCTTGTGCAATCGAAGATGAAAATCTGACTTTACGGATAGCTGAAGGATTAAAAGAAATCACTCATACCCTTGGATGTGAGTTGATCTTTAAGGCTTCCTACGATAAGGCCAATCGAACCTCTGTCACTTCTTTTCGTGGCCTTGGTGTGGAGCGAGGTTTGCGCGTTCTGGAGCGGGTCAACAAAGACTTTGAACTGCCAATTATTTCTGATGTCCACGATGTCAGTCAGGTTGCCGCCGCCGCTGATGTTCTGGATATTCTCCAGATTCCGGCTTTTTTAAGTCGTCAGACCGATTTGTTGGTTGCTGCTGGTCATACGGGAAAACCGATTAATTTAAAAAAAGGACAATTTTTGGCTCCCTGGGATATTGAACATGGGGTTAAAAAAATTGCTTCAACTGGAAATGAGAATATTCTTTTGACGGAGCGTGGTGTTTCTTTCGGTTACAACAATCTTGTCGTTGATATGCGTTCCCTGGTGATTATGCGCGAGATGGGTTATCCGGTAATTTTTGATGCCACTCATTCGGTGCAGTTGCCCGGAGGAGCAGGAGGTTCATCTTCGGGACAACGGGAGTATGTTGGAGCTTTGTCACGAGCGGCCGCAGCGACAGGTATTGATGGTCTGTTCTGGGAAGTTCACGAAGATCCTGATCGGGCCCTTTGTGATGGAGCAAATTCATTGCCGCTGGCACAGGTTAAAACACTCCTCCAGCAGATTCTGGAATTTGATGCAACCTTCAAACGGGGTAATGTCGGGAGAGAAAACTGATGGTTAAAACAGCAAAGCGAGTTTTGCAGATTGAGGCAGATGCTGTTTTAGCGTTGCAGACCCGGATTGGTGATGCCTTTTCACAGGCAGTCAAGATGATTTTAGATTGCCAGGGAAAAGTTGTCGTGACCGGGATGGGCAAGTCAGGACTGATTTGCCAGAAGATTGCGGCAACGATGGCTTCCACTGGAACTCCGACATTTTTCCTCCATCCCGCTGAAGGAATCCATGGTGACCTTGGAATGCTATCAAGGGGTGATGTTGTTATTGCCGTTTCCTATTCAGGTGAAACCGAAGAGGTCAGCCGGATTCTTCCAGTTATCAAACGGATGGGATTGCCTTTGATCACAATTTCGGGAAATCCGCAGAGTACTTTGGGAATTGCTGGAGATGTTCATCTTGATGTCAGTGTTGCTGAAGAGGCTTGTCCTTTAGGATTGGTTCCGACTGCAAGCACAACAGCGACTCTTGCCATGGGTGATGCATTGGCGGTTGTGTTACTGAATGAGCGAGGATTTAAGGCGGAAGATTTTGCCCTTTTTCACCCCGGGGGAGCCTTGGGGAAAAAGCTACTGTTGCGCGTTGAAGATCTGATGCATGTGGATGATGAAATCCCGCTAGTGGCACCAGAGACCCTGTTGCGTGACGCTTTGTTTGAAATTACCAGCAAGAAGTTGGGAGTCACTGGTATCGTTGATAGTCAGGGAGCTTTAGCCGGAGTTTTTACTGACGGTGATTTGCGTCGCATTATGGAATTGGGATTGGAAAGTTTACAACAACCAATTCATCAAGTGATGTCAACTGCACCAAAACGAATACTACGCAAGAACTTGGCAGCAAAGGCATTGCAAGTCATGGAATCTCATTCGATTACATCGTTGTTTGTTTTTGCCGATGAGCAAGGGAAAGTGCCGGTTGGTATTGTCCATCTGCACGATTTGCTTAAATCAGGGGTCGTTTAATGCAGGATAAACTGGCTAAAATAAAATTGCTGTTGCTTGATGTTGACGGTGTTCTAACGGATGGCCGGATTATTTATGACAGTCATGGCAATGAGTTGAAGGCTTTTGATGTTAAGGATGGTCATGGGCTCAAGATGCTCCAACGTGCAGGGATTACAATTGGTATTATCACCGGGCGATCATCGGCAGTGGTTGGTCGACGGGCTGCAGAATTGGGAATTGAAATCCTCTATCAGGGTGCTTTGCAAAAGCTGGAGCCTTATCTGGAGATTCTTTCCACACAGGGATTAATAGATGAGCAGGTAGCTTATGTTGGTGATGACATCATCGACCTGCCAATTTTGCGTCGGGTAGGATTTAGTGCAACTGTTTCTGATGCTGTCCCTGATGTTCTTCCTTTGGTCGATTACGTGGCATCTCGTCCAGGTGGTCGCGGCGCAGTCAGGGAAGTTTGTGATCTACTGTTGCGAGCCTCTGGTCAATGGGATGACCTGACAGGGCGTTATTTTAGAGCGAACCAGTAGGGAACGGGTGTTTAATTTGCGGCGCTTGTTGGCTCTTCTGATCCTGATTTCTATTGTTGCGTTGGCGACGGTTGTCATTCGACATCTGCAGCAGCAGAGTCCTGAAGAGATTCTCAGCATGTTGCCGGAAGATATTGACCTTGCACTGGAAGATCTCCACTATACTCAGAACGAGGGAGGTCAGAAACGCTGGACTCTTGATGCCGATAAAGCTGAATATCAACGCGATAGTAGTTTAGCAACGCTTGAAAATGTCAAGTTGCTGTTCTACCAAACGGGGGAGTTTGGTGATATCAACCTCAGGGCTGATCAGGGGCAGTTAGAACAGGAGACGCGTCAGATTGATATCTGGGGAAACGTGATCCTGAATACCGAGCGGGATGAACAGTTTTTTACCGAACGGTTGCACTATGATGACCAGATTCGCCAATTGAGTACGGCAGATCCCATTCGGTTTCTTTCTCCTCAAATGGAGTTGACCGGAACAGGGTTGCAAATTGATATTGATCAGGGTCGTATGTTGGTAAAAGATAATGTCTGGATGATGTTGTATCCAGCGAACAGTGAGAAAAAATAAATGCTGGGTCGATGGTTCCTGTTGCTATTGCTAAGTTTCTCATGCTGTTGTGTGTCGACTGTTCTTGCAGGTGAAGCTAACCTTGAACTGGATCGAAATCAACCCATTGAAATCACTGCACGCCAGTTGGAAGTTTTGCAGCAACAGCGACAGTCTATTTTTACCGGGGATGTTGTTGCTAAACAAGGTGACATGACTCTCTATGCGGACAAATTGATTGTTTTTTTTCAAAAGAATCAAGATCAAATTGAACGTCTAGATGCCATTGGTGCGGTTCGTGTTCTTCAGCTCGATCGAGTTGCGACAGCAGGAAAGGCTGTTTTTCATCACCTGGAAGAGACATTGGTTTTAATCGGTAATGCTGAGGTGACACAGGGAAAGAATAAAATCTCTGGAGATGTGATTACCCTTTATCTGAAAGAAAATAGAACTTTGATCGAAAGCTCTGACAACCACCGGGTTAAGGCACTTATTGTCCCTGAAAAGAATCAGGACACGCCGTGAGCAGAGTTCTCAAAGCAACCGAACTGCATAAATCTTACGTGGGTCGTGAGGTTGTTTCTGGTGTTAATCTGGAGGTTCATTCTGGCCAGGTGATTGGTCTGTTGGGTCCGAATGGTGCGGGGAAAACAACCAGTTTTTACATGGTTGTCGGACTGGCGAAGCCAGATAAAGGGAAAGTTTTCCTGGATGACCAGGATATTACTGATTTGCCAATGTATCAGCGTGCACGCTCTGGAATATCTTATTTACCGCAGGAAGCTTCAGTTTTTCGTAAGCTGACCGTGGCAGAAAACCTGCTGGCAATTATTGAAACCTTGAAACTTACTCGTGGTGAGCAGCAAGAGAGGCTGGAAGAATTACTTGACGATTTGAATATCGGTCATATCCGTGATTCAAAAGGGTATGCTCTTTCTGGTGGGGAGCGTCGCAGAGTAGAAATTGCCAGATCCCTTGTCCTTGAGCCGGCTTTTTTATTGTTGGATGAGCCTTTTGCAGGAATTGACCCGATTGCGGTGATTGATATTCAGAATATTATTTCCCAACTCAAAGAACGGGGAATTGGTATTTTGATTTCTGATCATAATGTACGCGAAACCCTTGGGGTTTGCGATCTGGCTTATATTTTGAATCAAGGAAAGTTGCTTGAATTTGGGACCCCTGAAGAAATCGCGGCAAGCTCTGTTGCAAGAGAAATTTATCTGGGTGAAAAGTTTAGACTTTAATTCGTGTGAAAAGGTGGACATCGATCACCATGTTCTATGGAATTAAGAATATTTTTGGTGGGTAATCCCTGCCCTTGGACTAAATAATTTTATGGCTCTTGATCTTCGACTACAGGTTAAACTCAGTCAGCAACTGGTAATGACCCCCCAGCTACAGCAGGCAATTAAATTATTGCAGCTATCACGGATGGAGTTGGTTGATGTTGTGACTGAAGAACTGGCTGAAAACCCACTGCTTGAAGAGGGAGTCGAAACCAAAGAAGAACATGAAGAAGGGGGCGCTAATCTTGAGGGTGACGGAACTGGCTCGGTAGAGGCCGCTCCTGAGCAGGAAGTCAAAGCTGATTCGGAGGGGATGGAGGATATCGATTGGCAGACCTATCTTGAAGGTTACAGTCTTAATAGTAGTGACACCAGGAACAGTTATGAGGATCACGAAGATCGTCCTTCCTTTGAAAGTTTGCTGACTCGGCATGAAAGTTTAAATGATCACCTGATGTGGCAACTCAGCCTTTCTACTTTTACGCCTGACGAACGGCTTGCTGCTGCTGAAATTATTGGTAATCTGGATGATATCGGTTATTTGCATGCTAGTTTGGAAGAGATGGCGCAAACTTATGGGCAGGATATTGAAATCTTTAAATCCGCTTGCAAGCGGGTACAACAGTTTGATCCTGCGGGAGTTGCATGTCGAAATTTGCAAGAATGTTTACTCCTGCAACTAGAGCGAATGGGTTTAGCAGACTCTTTATCTGCGACTATTTTGCGCGATTTTATCGTTGAATTGGAAGGTCGAAAGTATCCAGTTATTGCTAAAGCATTAAAAATTTCTCTGGATGAGGTGCTGAAAGCTGCCAAGTTGATTTCTAGTTTGGATCCACGACCGGGAAGATCCTACAACGAAGAGGATGTCCATTATATTTCTCCCGATATCTTTGTTCACAAAGTTGATGGCGAATATGTGGTGACGCAGAATGATGATGGCTTACCCAATTTGCGGATTAATTCTTTTTATCGTAATGCGCTAACCGATTCGAAAGCTGTTGATAAAAAAGCCGGAGAATATATCAAGGATAAAATGCGGAGTGCTGTCTGGTTGATTAAGAGCATCCATCAACGCCAGCGTACTATTTATAAAGTTACCAAGAGTATTGTTAAATTTCAGCGCGAGTTCTTTGATCATGGAATTGAATATCTGAAGCCCCTTGTTCTTCGCGATGTTGCTGACGATATTGAGATGCATGAATCAACAGTTAGTCGAGTGACTACAAATAAATATGTGCAGACTCCACAAGGTCTGTTTGAGTTGAAATATTTTTTTAATAGCGGGATTAATACTGCTGATGGAGATGCAATTGCTTCGGAAAGTGTAAAAAGTCGTATCAAAGAGATTATTGCTGCTGAAAATCCCAAAAAGCCTTATTCGGATCAGAAGATCGTTGGTCTATTGGAAGAACAAGATATTAATATAGCTCGTCGTACTGTGACTAAGTATCGGGAAGTCCTTGGTTTCGGCTCGTCGACCGAGAGAAAAAGGTTATTTTGAT
>JAOZLQ010000131.1 GCA_029934755.1 Desulfuromusa sp.
TGCTTGATGATCCGCAAGATGCAAATAAGTTTACCGCTACTTTTGAAATAAAAGGGAAAGCTCTGGTGCGCAATTGCCAGCCATTGTTCGGCTTGTTGCATGATATTTTGCTGACTCCAAAATTTACCGATTTACAGCGAATTCATACCGTCTTAAACCAGTTACAAGTGTCGCTGGAAAATTCAGTTCCGCAATCGGGGCATACCTACGCAGCGAGAACAGCAGCGGCCTCTCTATCTCTAGTTGGTTGGCAGCGGGAACAATGGTCAGGGTTTTCTCAGGTTTCTTTGATTCGGGAACTAGCGGCTAAACCGGCAGAAGAATTAGGTGATCTGGCAACAGCTTTGGCCGATATTGCCCAGCGACTGTTTAATCAGCAGCAGTTGCAGACGGCAATCACTGTCGAGGTGGAAAACTTTGCCCCGTTCAAAGTCGCTTTGAGTGAATTGATTGAGAACATTCCGGTTGCGTCTTCGAGTCAAAAATTGGCAGTTGAAGAGTTTAAATCGCAGCCGTTACAGCAGGGGGTGATCTGGTCATTGCCGGTCAATTATGTCACCCGGGTTTTTCGTGCAGTGCCCTATACCCATCCCGATAGTGCTGCCTTGACGATTTTGGCTAAATTGTTGCGAGCTGAATTTCTCCACCGTGAAATTCGTGAAAAGGGCGGTGCCTATGGCGGCTTGGCTGGTTACAATGCCGAGGCCGGTCAGTTCAGTCTGCTTTCCTATCGAGATCCACATATTTTGCGTACCCTGCAGGTTTATGATCAAGCCATTGATTGGGCTGTTGCCGGGGAGTTTCCTCCCGATTCGGTTAAAGAAGCGGTGCTGTCGGTTTTTGGTGATCTCGATAAACCCCTTTCTCCGGCGGGGGCAGGAGCTGAGGAATTTGCCAATATCCGTCAGGGGATGACTTTGGCGATGCGTAATCAGATGCGTCAACAACTTCTAGCAGTTGATGGTTCAGCGTTGCAGAAGGTTGCTGAGAAATATCTCAAAAATGGTGAAAGTTCCGTTGCGGTTCTGGCAGGTGAAGCTGCATTGCAGCAGGCGAATGAGCAATTGGGAGAGAATTCGCTGGAATTGCGGAAAGTTTAAGATAACGTAGGGGCGCTGCTTGCCGCGCCCTGTCGATGTGATCCAAAAAGGGCGCGGCAAGCAGCGCCCCTACGAGATATTCATTATATGCCAAAACAACAATTTTTTGCCACTGCCGCTCTCGGTTTTGAGCCGCTGCTGGCGACAGAACTTGAAAATCTGGGCGCTGTTGAGGTGAAACAGGAACGGGCGGGAGTGCGCTTTTCTGGTTCTTTGGAAATTGCCTACAAGGCATGTCTCTGGTCGCGGCTGGCGAGCCGGATCCTTTTACCGCTGACCAGTTTTGAAGCCTTTGATCCTGATCAGATTTATGCTGAAGTTTTGAAAATTGATTGGTCGGAGCACCTGTCGGTCAATAATACTCTGGCAGTTGATTGCACTCTGGTCAATTCAAAAATTAATCATACCCGTTATGGAGCACTGCGGGTTAAGGATGCTGTTGTCGATCAATTTCGTTCCCGGACTGGCGAACGTCCCTCGATCTCGGTCGAGCGTCCTGATCTGCGGCTCAATCTCCATATATATAAAGATCAGGCGACCTTGAGTCTCGATCTTTCTGGCGATAGTTTGCATCGGCGTGGGTATCGAATTGATGGCGTACATGCGCCGCTGAAAGAAAATCTGGCTGCAGCAATTTTGATCCGCGCTGGCTGGCCAGAAATCTGCGCCGCTGGCGGTGCTCTGGTTGATCCTCTCTGTGGTTCGGGAACCCTCCCTCTGGAAGCTGGATTAATTGCAACCGATACGGCACCGGGATTGTTGCGAGCCTACTTTGGTTTCATCGATTGGAAGCAGCATGATGTCGATCTCTGGAACAATCTGGTTGAGGATGCTCAGCAACGGCAGGTGGCAGGTCTTGAGAGAAAAATAGCACCGATTGTTGGTTTTGACAGTGACAGTCGGGCGGTCAAGGCGGCTTGGCAACATGCTCAGAATGCTGGTTTGGATAAAATAATCCATTTTGAGCGGCGAACATTGCGGGAGTTCAGCCTTCCCGGTGGGGCAAGGCAAGGTTTGCTGGTGGCGAATCCTCCCTATGGAGAACGTCTTGGAATTGCCAGTGAATTGCCAACATTCTATAATCTTCTCGGTGAAAAGATGGCGCAGCAATGCGCTGGCTGGAAAGCGGCAGTTATCACTTCAAGTCCGCAATTGGGGCGCAGTATCGGCTTGCGGGCAGGGAAGATCAATGTCCTTTACAATGGTGCATTGAAGTGTCAGTTGCTGCAGTTTGAACTGAATGATTCCAATCGTTGGCAATCCCTTGAAGAAGGGGCGGGAAAAGCGGTCAAGAAAACCCTTTCTCCTGGTGCTGAGATGTTCGCTAATCGGTTGCGTAAAAATCTTAAAAAATTGAAAAAATGGGCTACTCGTGAGGAAATCGATTGTTACCGACTTTACGATGCTGATTTGCCAGAATATGCCGTTGCCGTTGACCTTTATGGCGATGAAGTCCATCTACAGGAGTATCGGGCACCTAAAGAAATTGACGAAAATAAGGCCGCAGAGCGTTTGCGTGAGGTGCAGGATGCTCTGCCGCTGGTTCTGGATTGCACTCCCGATAAAATTCATTTGAAGGTGCGTCAGCAGCAGAAGGGAAGTGGGCAATACGAAAAACAGGCACGCCGAGGTGTTCTCAAAGAGGTTCAGGAAGGGAATTGTAAGTTCCTGGTCAATTTGACCGATTATCTCGATACGGGACTGTTTCTCGATCACCGCCCGACCCGGCAACTGATCCAGAAACTTGCCGAGGGAACCCGATTTCTGAATTTGTTCGGTTATACTGGGGCGGCAACTGTCCATGCGCTGAGGGGTGGAGCAGTTGCGACCACAACGGTTGATATGTCACGGACTTATCTGGAGTGGGCGAAAAAAAATATTGCTTTGAACCATTTTGATCCCGAAGAGGAAGGATTGGTTCAGGTCGATTGTTTGACCTGGCTCGATACGGCAGCGGGGCAATATGATCTGATTTTTCTTGATCCCCCAACCTTTTCCAATTCCAAGGGGATGGATGAGACCTTTGATGTCCAGCGGGATCATGTCGATCTGCTAAGAAAAACGGTGAGACTGTTGGCTCCAGGAGGAACTTTGATTTTCTCCAACAACCTGCGCAAGTTCCGTATGGATCATGACAGCTTATCTGAATTGGAAATCGAAGATATCAGCGCAAAAACTATCCCGGTCGATTTTGAACGCCATTCACGGATCCATAACTGCTGGTTGATAAAAAAACACTAATATTTGTCTTTGGAATATGTGAATCTTTTGTTATGGTAGCTCCAGCTTGTTTTGCGGGGGATTTATGTTTGTTCTTGATCCACGTTTACAACAGGATACTATTGATTTTGGTCATTTTTCCTTAAGTCGTTTATTGCTGATGAACGATTGTCGTTATCCTTGGTTTATCCTGGTTCCACAGCGTGAGTCGCTACAGGAAATACATCAATTGACAGGGGCTGATCGACAGCAACTTTGGGATGAATCCGCTCGCCTCTCTCTGTGGATGGAGAGATATTTTGATGCTGATAAACTCAATATTGCTGCCCTTGGAAATATTGTCAGTCAGTTACATCTCCACCACGTTGGCCGGCGTATTGATGACCCTGCATGGCCAAATCCAATTTGGGGGCATAGCCCGGCAATCCCCTATTCTCCTGAAGAGATTGAAAGCCTGTATCGTGAGGTTCAAACTGAATTTATTGATCTGTTGAATAAAAGTGAATCACTGACTTAATTGCTATTTCCTCCTTGTGGGGTGTGAGCTTTTTATGAAATATGTCAGCCTGAAAAACCGCTTATTGCTTGGATCTTTTGTTGTTTGTTCAATCATTACTTTGAGTATTTCACTCTATCAGATCAGTCGTCTGCAGCAGCGTGAATTTGATTTTCTGCAAAATGAAATTTCTGCTTTTCAGCAGAGCGTGATGCCGAGTATTGATGAGGCACTCTGGAATTACGATTGGGCAATGGTTAAGACGATTGCTTCCAGCCAGACTAATCAGGTTTTGACCTATCTGAATATCTGTGGTTTAGAGGATGGGTTTTGTTGCTCGAGCGGCATTGTAGAAAAAAAACCTTTTCGCGAATACCGCCAAGATATCTATTATCAGTTTTCTCCTTCCGCGCAGAGCCAGAAGATTGGCACTGCCTACCTGCAATTACACTATCAGCCCTTCGGTCAGCTTTTTAAGCGTTATATCTTTTCTGAATTTCTGGTAAACGGCCTTGGTGTTTTCGGTGTTGCAATCTGTATTTTTTTGCTGTTTCACTTGGGAGCCATCCGCCGTTTGATTCGTATCGCAAATTATACCCGTGATATTGATCTGACTGCAGTGGAAAAACTTCAGCCGCTGATTACCACTAATAGAGGGTCAACGATGGATGAAGTTGACCTCCTGGCTGAGGCAATGGATGGTTTTATCGGGAGGATTAAGCAAGAGTTCTCTCGTCGAAAACAATTGGAACAGCAATTGAACCACGCGCAAAAAATGGAAGCACTCGGAACTCTTGCTGGCGGTATTGCCCACGATTTCAATAATATACTTGCAGCAATACTTGGTTATGTGCAGCTTTGTTACAATTCAGCCGAAGTTGGGTCAACAACTCGCCGACGTTTGGAACAGGTGCTTCTTGCTGGTGATCGGGCGACTGCTCTGATTGCACAAATCTTGATTTTCAGCCGCAAATCAGAAAAATATACCCAGGAAATTTGTCTTACAGAAATTGTAAATGAGGCTCTCAATCTTGTTCATGCTTCACTGCCCGGCAATGTTACGATTGAAACTGATCTGGATAATGAACTTTGGATGGTTGGAGATAGTGGACAACTCCACCAGGTTCTGTTGAATCTTGCGACAAATGCTGGCTATGAATTAGCCGAGCATGGTGGAAAAATCAAGGTTTCACTTGTGTCTCTAAGATTAACGCAGCAGCAGGCAGACAAATTGGATCTTGATATTGGGGATTATATCTGTTTGACATTTTGCGATAATGGTTCCGGAGTTCCGAAGGAGATCCGTGATCGAATTTTCGACCCATTTTTTACCACGAAAGAGACTGGTAAAGGGACCGGGATGGGACTGGCCGTGGCTCATGGAATTGTGCAGGCTCATGGCGGGAGGATTATTCTGGAACCGGACGTTGAGAAGGGAACCTGTTTTGGCCTTTATTTCCCGCAGGGACAGGCTGCAAAGAAAAGAGAGGGTTCCTCTCCTGATGCAGAGAGAGCCTTTCACGTTGGGCACGAGCATCTTTTGCTCGTCGATGACGAACCAATTGTGATCAAAATGGGTCAGGAACTTCTGCAGTCACTGGGATATCATGTTAGTACCTCCACCAGTTCCATTGCAGCTTTGCGCCAACTCCTTGAAACTGACAATATTGATCTGCTGGTAACAGATTTGACGATGCCGGAGATGACAGGGATTGAGCTGGCAAGTAAATTGAGACAGGAAAAACCAAGTATCCCTATCGTCCTTTATACCGGGAATGTTGATCTGCTGGACAGTTCGGTGCTTCAGGATGGAGTCATTGACCAACTGTTGAAAAAACCTTTCAAAATTGAAGATCTTTCCCGAGTTGTACGTCAGGCACTGGATGGGTAAGGTTGTTTTCAGTTATCACTCTGGTATCATTGATTGACGATATAATGCAACACTGTGGAGCGGACTTTTTGCGACGCCATCATGGAGTTACTTATCTTGGAACGGTTGATGAAAAAAAATATTTGTCTATTGGTCATCTTTACTTTCTTTCCTCTCTGGCTTTGTGCTCAGCAATCTATTTTGGTGATGACTGAGGAGCTTCCTCCGTTTAACTTCAGCGATAATGGCAAGATTGTTGGGATCTCAACCGAGATTGTCAGGCATATTTTTGCACAGTCAGATCTTTCCATGGATCAAGGTGAAATAAAATTATACCCTTGGGCAAGAGCCTATCATGATATTAAATATTTTCCAGGAACGGCTTTATTCAGTACAGCGCGAACCGAAGAACGGGAGAATCTTTTCCGTTGGGTCGGACCGCTACTCGATGTGAGTATTGGAGTTATTGCTAAAAAGAAGCGAGATATCAAAATCGCTACGATTGCTGATTTTGAAAATTATCGAATTGGGACTGTCCGTGACGGAGCCCCGGAACAGTTATTCATAAAAACGGGAGTTCTCCTGAAAAATCTTGAAAGACGGACTCTCCCGGAACAAAATATTAAAAAATTGCAGGCGGGTCGTATTGACCTGTTTGTTTTCAACATCCAGACGGTACGATATTTGATGGTGAAACAGGGGATTAACCCCGAAGATTATGAAACCGTTTATATGTTGAAAAATCCCAAGCTCTATCTCGCTTTACACAAAGATACCAATCTTGAGTTGGTTGATAAGTTGCAAGCAAGTTTGGATAAGATGAAGCAGCCCGACGCTGATGGAACGAGCTTGTTTGATCGTATCATCAGGAAATATCTGTTTGTGCAAGACTCATATGGAAAATGATGGAGTCTTGGGTCTGCGGCAATTCTCATCTCTTGATTGCAATCTTTACCTAGTCTCTGTCGTCTCTCCTGACTTCTCTGCATAAAG
>JAOZLQ010000132.1 GCA_029934755.1 Desulfuromusa sp.
AGTTTTCGTTATCGAAGCTCATCCACCACCCACTTTTAGAGTTCAACGGTTCTTCCATTAGAAACAAGGGTCAATTTGTACTCAGTTTCTGAGTCACCAGCAGCTAGTAAACCTATTATTTTTTTAGGTTGACTAAAGGGTTCAATATCTGTTTTATTTCCCCCGAAATAACATGTTTTTGAAAACAACTGGAGTTATTACCTATGATCTATCTTCTTGCCATCACAATCCTCTGGGCTTTCTCTTTCAGTCTGATAGGAGTTTATCTGGCAGGACAGGTAGACGCATATTTTTCCGTACTAACCCGGGTAGTATTAGCAACAATGGTTTTTCTTCCATTTATCCGTCGGGTTCCACTGTTGTTTGCCCTCAAACTGATGGCGCTGGGAGCCATCCAATTGGGCTGCATGTATGTTTTCTATTACCAGTCTTTTCTGCTACTCAGTGTGCCAGAAGTCCTGATCTTTACGATTTTGACCCCGGTGTACGTGACCCTGATTTTTGACTTGATGCAGGGGCACTTCAGCTCCAGATATCTGATCACTGCTCTGGTTGCCGTTCTAGGTGCTGCGATCATCCGTTACAGCTCAATTGGCAGCGAGGTTTTTACCGGCTTTCTCGTCGTACAGGGGGCAAACATCTGCTTTGCCATCGGCCAGGTTGGATATAAGGTTCTTCTGCAACGGGAAAATATAAAATTACCACAGCGAGCCATTTTTGGTTATTTCTACCTGGGTGCTCTGGCTGTCACCATTGTCACCTGGTTTCTCTTTGGCAACCCTGCCAAACTCCCGACAACCTCATTGCAGTGGGAAATCCTCCTTTATCTTGGGTTGATCGCTTCTGGTCTCGGGTATTTTTTCTGGAACAAAGGGGCAACAAAAGTGGATGCCGGAACTTTAGCCATCATGAATAATGCCCTGGTTCCAGCAGGACTAATCGTCAACCTGCTGATTTGGAATCGCGATGCCAATCTGATCCGTCTCAGCATCGGTGGAGCGGTTCTACTCTTCTCGTTACTACTGCACGAATACTGGGGGAAGCGGCATAACTCTGAACTACAAACGAATTAGGTCATTTTTCTCGATTCCATGAGTCAAGTTTCATGGCTAAATCTTCTCCCCAGTTTTTTCAGATAAGAGTATAGTGCCCGGCTATGTCTAGCCAATCGACCATCACCATCTATCTAAAATTACTCATGATGGCTCTGTTCTGGGGTGGAACCTTCATTGCGGGGCGACTGCTTGTGGGAGAGGTTCAACCCTTTGCCGCGGCATTTCTGCGCTTTGCTATCGCCTCAATTATTCTTCTGTTTATCACCCTGCGCAATCATAAAAAGTTACCTCGCGTTCAGAAGGAACAATGGTTTCCACTGCTGTTGCTCGGATTAAGCGGTGTTTTCGCTTACAATGTTTTCTTCTTTCGCGGGTTGCAATTAATTGAAGCCGGTCGGGCAGCTGTCATTATTGCCAATAATCCGATTGTTATCGCAATTTTTGCCGCCATCCTCTTCGGTGAAAAGCTGACCCCGCTGAAAATCGTCGGAATTATTTTATCTGTATGCGGTGCGATTGTGGTTATTACCCAAGGTCATCCCACGACAATCTTGCACAGCGGCATAGGAGAAGGTGAACTTTATATTTTTGGTTGTGTCGTCTGTTGGGTCACCTATTCGTTGGTGGGCCGCGCTGCCATGCAGAAGCTCTCACCGTTGATTGCAGTAACCTACTCAGCTCTTATTGGAGCCATACTGCTGTTTCCCGCAGCTTGCCTGGAAGGAATGGTTAGTCAAATTACAAATTATTCCCTCAACGCATGGCTGAGTCTATTCTATCTGGGGCTGTGCGGAACAGTGCTCGGTTTCGTCTGGTATTACCAAGGAATTCAGCGAATTGGCTCAACCCGCGCCGGGCAGTTTAT
Source organism: Desulfuromusa sp. (assembly GCA_029934755.1). GTDB lineage: Bacteria > Desulfobacterota > Desulfuromonadia > Desulfuromonadales > Geopsychrobacteraceae > Desulfuromusa. The sequence goes on from JAOZLQ010000132.1 coordinate 1,921, forward strand.
CAATTTTGTCCCCATCTCCGCCATTCTTCTTTCAGCATGGCTCCTTGACGAAGCTTTAACTATGTCGCTTCTGAGTGGAGTTTTTCTGGTCAGCAGCGGCGTATATTTAACCAATCGTCGCTCAAAAACAACTCTACTTAAATCTGAATAAATCCATATAGAAAACTTCACTTTTCTTCATTTAACACCAGCAAATAACCATCCGGATCCTGTAACCAAAGTTCTCTGCGCTGGTGTTCACGGTCATCCAGTTCGTAAGCAATCGGCCAACCATAATGGTTTATCCTGGTATAAATATCATCAAGGTTATCGCAATTCACCTCCAGTTGCAGCCCCACACCAAGAGGAACTCGGGTCAAGTTTTGCAACAATACGGGGTGCTGTACTTCAATATCTTGCAGATGTTGGAAAACAATTTTCATGTTCCCTATAATTAAAAGTAAATAGCTGTTTTCAGCATGGGAATTATGGATATATTCTGGTGACAACAGCAAAATTTCACGGTAAAAACGTTCGGTTTTCTGCAGATCTGCAGCAGCCAAGGTCAAATTAAATGGCATTTTTTCATCCCTTAAAAAGTCAAATTGATTTTCTTTTCAGGCTTATGTTCTAATGTCAACTTGATTCAGTGAGTAGCCTGACGGAAGCAGATCTAGATTATGACAGAGCAGAATAGGAGTCGAGCTTTTCTCGGTTTTGGTGGCAACTTGGGAAACCCACTGAATAGTTTCCAACACGCCAGACAGCAGTTGGCAGAACATCCACAGATCACGCTAATAGCCAGTTCTCCGCTCTACCGAACTCCTCCTGTTGGGGGGCCTACTGGGCAGCCCAATTTTCTGAATGGTGCGGTTGAAATTCAAACTGGATTATTGCCGCTTGACCTGCTACAACTCTGCCGCCAGATAGAAGATGGGGCTGGAAGAGTTCGAGATCTACACTGGGGGCCACGAACTCTCGATATCGATCTACTGCTAGTTGATAATCTGGTTATGGATGTTCCCCTTTTGACCCTACCACATCCACGTTTACATCAGCGTCATTTTGTCCTGCTCCCGCTGAATGATCTGGCACCACAACTGAAACACCCGATTTTAAATGAAACGATCAGCAATTTACTGCAAGTCTTGCCAAAAACTGACAGTATTACTCAATTGAACGAAATATGGTAACCCGATGATTAAATTAATTTTGCTGGTTTTGTGTGGCTTTATCTTCTATTCGATGATTTCTGGCTTACTGCGTCCGGGAAAACCCCGCCGACCACAAAACCGGAGTAAAGAAGGGGAAACAATGGTTGAAGATCCACAGTGTGGAACCTACCTTCCTCTAAGTGACGCAATTAAAGCAAATATCAATGGTAAACAGCACTATTTCTGCTCCAAAAAATGCTTAAAAGAATACAAGAAAGCCCAAGAAAAATAATCGATTCGCAATAAGGAGATTTTTTTTAGATGAAGTTTTTTATCGACACAGCAGAAGTGACTGAAATCCGCGCAGCCCACGACTTGGGGTTGGTTGACGGAGTAACAACAAACCCTTCACTGATCGCTAAAAGTGGTCGTGATTTTAAAGAAGTTATCAAAGAGATTACCGACATTGTTGATGGCCCTATTTCCGCTGAAGTTATTGCCCTGGATGCTGAAGGGATGCTTAAAGAGGGACGTGAGTTGGTCAAAATTCACAAGAATATTGTCATCAAGGTGCCAATGACAACTGAAGGGCTGAAAGCGACCAAGCAATTCAGTGCCGAAGGAATCAAAACCAATGTCACCCTGATTTTCTCTTCTCTACAGGCTCTTCTAGCTGCTAAAGCTGGGGCAACCTATGTTTCACCATTTGTTGGCCGCCTTGATGATATCAGTCATGAAGGGATGGAAGGGGTCGAGCAAATCCGTACCATCTATGATAACTATGGATATACCACTGAAATTATTGTCGCCTCAGTCCGTTCACCAATGCATGTTCTTAATGCCGGTCTAATTGGTGCCGACATCTGTACAATCCCCTATGGGGTCATGACCCAACTGGCAAAACACCCGCTGACAGACATTGGCATCGAAAAATTTCTTGCTGATTGGGAAAAAACAAAATAAAACCATAGTTCAATATTGCTATCACCTAACCGGCTGGGACACTAGGTTCCAGCCGGTTTTTTATTGTTTAAATCCAAACAATCTCCCCTATCGTTAATTCTACAACAATGTTATGTAGAATACTTGAAACAAAATCGGTCAGACCACTTGACAACCTGCCAAAGAGTCGGTATACGGTTAAAAGCTATTTATATATCTTTTTTCTGGGATTCATAAAAATAAGGAATTCCATCTCTTTTTCTAACCTATGTGAGGATACGATGAATATTCACGAGTATCAGGCTAAGGCGATTCTGCGCAAATTCGGAGTTCCGGTTCCGGACGGTCACGTGGTCTACAACAGTAACTCGGCACGCGATTGGGCAAAACGTCTAGGCGACGGTCCCTGGGCAGTCAAAGCTCAGATCCATGCTGGTGGCCGCGGCAAAGGTGGCGGTGTCAAAATTGCCAAGACTGCCGATGAAGTCAAGCAGTATGCCAGAGATATGTTTGGCATGACCTTGGTGACCCATCAGACCGGTCCCGAAGGTAAAATTGTCAAGCGGGTTCTGGTTGAAGAAGGAAGCAACATTGCTGACGAATTCTATATCTCCTTCCTGGTTGACCGAGCAACTGACAAAGTCACCCTGATGGCTTCTGCCGAAGGTGGTGTAAATATCGAGGAAGTTGCCGAAAAAACACCAGAAAAACTGTTCTTTGAAGCTGTTGATCCAGTCGTTGGTCTGACTGCCTTCCAAGCCCGTAAAGTTGCTTTCAAAATGGGTTTCGGCGTACCTCAGGTCAAACAAGCAGTTCCTTTGTTGATGAATATCTACAAGGCATTTGTCGAGTCCGACTGTTCATTACTCGAAATCAATCCATTGATCCAGACCGCCGCAGGCGATCTGATCTGCCTGGATGCAAAACTCAACTTTGACGACAATGCCCTGTTCCGTCATCACGCTATCCGCGATCTCCGCGACTACGATGAAGAAGATGCGATGGAAATTGAAGCGGGTCAATATGACCTCTCTTACATTGCTCTTGACGGCAATATCGGCTGCATGGTCAATGGTGCTGGTCTCGCTATGGCGACCATGGACATCATCCAACTTTATGGTTCTTCTCCAGCTAACTTCCTTGATGTTGGCGGCAGTGCAACCATTGAGCGGGTCACCGAAGCTTTTAAAATCATCCTTTCCGACAAAAAAGTGGAAGGAATCCTGGTCAACATCTTTGGCGGCATTATGAAGTGTGATGTTATCGCAACAGGTGTAGTTGAAGCCGCCAAGCAAGTTGGAATCAAGATTCCTCTGGTTGTGCGTCTCGAAGGAACCAACGTCGAACTCGGCAAAGAGATTCTTGCCAAGTCGGGACTTGATATTGTCAGCGCCGACGGCATGGCCGATGCTGCTGAGAAGATCGTCAAAGCCGTCAACGGTTGATAGCGTCGCAAAAAATTCGCCCTGCGGCGTTGCGGTATTTTTTCAAGATCTCGACATACTCATGTATGTCTTCGCCCTCGAAAAAACACTGCGCCTTACAGGACAAAATTTTTGCTTAACTATCGAGTGAAATATTCGAAAGAATCAAGGAGTAAACAATGAGTATTCTGATCAATAAAAATACCAAGGTCATTACCCAGGGGATTACCGGTGCAACCGGCCTCTTCCACGCTCAAGGCGCCCGTGATTACGGCACACAAATGGTTGGCGGGGTCACTCCCGGCAAAGGCGGCACCGAGATTGATGGCTTCCCGATCTTTAACACTGTCGAAGATGCCGTCAACGCAACTGGCGCTACAGCATCAGTTATTTATGTTCCACCAATCGGCAGTGCTGACGCCATTATGGAAGCTGTTGATGCTGGCATTGAACTGGTCATCTGCATCACTGAAGGTGTTCCAGTCCTTGATATGGTCAAAGTTAATAAGTATATGCAGGGCAAAAATGCTCGCCTGATCGGTCCCAACTGCCCCGGCGTTATTACCCCTGGTGAATGTAAAATTGGCATTATGCCTGGATATATCCACAAGGCTGGCCCGGTTGGCGTTGTTTCCCGTTCCGGCACCCTGACCTACGAGGCTGTCTGGCAGCTCACAACCCGCGATATTGGTCAAACCACCTGCGTTGGTATTGGTGGTGACCCGGTCAACGGCACCAGCCATCTCGATACCTTGAAAATGTTTGAAGCTGATCCAGACACTAAAGCAGTCATCATGATTGGTGAGATCGGTGGCGATGCTGAAGAGCAAGCTGCAGAATATGTCCGCGACCACATGACCAAGCCAGTTGCTGCTTTCATCGCCGGAGCAACTGCTCCAGCAGGCAAGCGGATGGGTCACGCCGGTGCAATTATCTCCGGTGGCAAAGGTGATGCAGCCAGCAAAAAAGCTTTCCTGCGTGAGTGCGGTGTCAGTGTTGCCGACTCTCCAGCAGATATGGCCGAAGCATTGCTGAAGATTTGGCAGCCATAAGAAAGCTGAAAAGTATAAAAAGTGTATCTGAAAGGGGCGGATTTTCCGCCCCTTTTCTTTTAGCAGAAAGTCATCTCCATTTGCCACGTACAACTCTTAGTGGCTCCCTTAATAAAAAACAAATATCGCCAAAACCATTGCCCTTAAAATCATTTTCCAGTAAAATGTACT
>JAOZLQ010000133.1 GCA_029934755.1 Desulfuromusa sp.
TATCATCAGGATCGCTGGCACTGATGACCAAATTATAAGAGTCTCCCTCTACCAGGCTCTGTGCACCAATAGAATCCAGAACCGGTGGTTGGTTGACGTCTGTTACTGTAATATTGATTGTTTCCACATCACTGGCACTTCCATCACTCACCGTAAATGTCACAGAATAGCTACCAGCTTGATTGAATGCGGGAGTCCAGCTAAAAGCACCGGTTGAACTGGCAAAACCGGCTCCAGCTGGCAAGCCACTAACACTGTAAGTTAAGCTGTCGTCATCGGCATCAGTCGCTGAAATGGAAAAATTTAAAGTGGCACCCTCAAGGATAGATTTATTTCCGACTGAAGATAGAACCGGTGGATTATTTTCACCACCCACTACGGGACTTGTAACTGTATTGGAATAGGTGCTCTCATTATCTGAAGCGTCATAAGCGGTGACCGCAAAATAATGTTCTTCAGAATCAGACAATCCATTCACGGTAAAAGTCAGAACATTTCCGACATTGATAGGGGAACTACCTTCCGTTGCCCCAGTTCCATCTAACGGCGCGATTGAAGATCCGGTATCATAGTAAACTTTATAGCCGGACACTTCGCTTGGGCTCGGGTCCCAGGAAAGGGTAACTGTTTTCCCCCACACGTTTGCTGAGAAACCTACAGTTACTAAAGTCAGCAGAATAATTTTTGCGATTGTCAGTGTTTTCATTTTTTTCTCCCGATGTCCTTTCGTAAATGACTGGACAAAAAATGCGCTCACCACCATTGCCGGAGATGAGCGCATTATAAAGAAACCGAAATCCTTAGGAAAATGCACTGCATTCTCTTCGGCAACCCGGCTGTCCTATAATTGAGGACCCGTGGTTTTGCGTCACCAGATCTCTCTGGCTTTGCCCTTTCGGAGATAGTTTATTGTCTTTTTACAGTACTTTTCTTTGTACTGTAGTTGTAAAATCTTAGCCCTTACGATCTTTCTCTGGCCACAAAAAAAAACGCTCACCTCAATGCCGAAGTGAGCGCTTTTCAAGTCAATATTATAAAAGGCTTGAAGAAGTCCGCTGAATCTTCTTCGGCAACCCGGCTGTCCTGAAAACGAGGATCCGTGGCTTTGCGTCACCGGATCACTCCGGCTTTGCCCTTTCGGTAGATAGCTATTAGCTAAATATATCTATGACTGCACAATATCTAGAGACAATAAAAAAATCAAGTAAAAAATGAAAGACGGCTCATCTTTCAGCTTCCTAAAACGTTGACATCTGCCAGTTCAAGCATGCTAACCAACTTTATTAAAGGAAGACCGATCAGCGCATTATAGTCGTCACCTTCCATTTTCTCCATCAAAGCGATTCCCAAACCCTCAATTTTAAAAGACCCCGCACAGTCAAATGGTTTTTCCCGTTGCAAGTAATTATAAATTTGATCATCATTCAGCTTCCGAAAACTGACCGAATAAGTAGCGTAATCTGTTTGCACAATACCGCTACGGCTATCCAGCAATACCAACCCAGTATAAAAACAATGTGTTCGCCCAACCATTTGTTTTAATTGTTGGAATGCTGTCTGTAAATTTCCAGGCTTTCCAATCGGGCGCTTACGCTGATCAACAAATACCTGATCAGAACCAATAATCAAAGCATCGGGGTGGCATTCAGCAAGGCTTTGAGCTTTTCCAAGAGCCAGATGACGGACTAACAATGCAGGAGCCACGTTTGGGTCTAGTTCTTCGATGAAATCAGGCGCGACAGCAATAAAGGGCAAACCCAACTGGCGTAAAAGTTGCTGCCGATAAGGGCTAGTTGAAGCCAGAACAATCTTTCTCATCAAGATTCCTTTTTCCTACCAGCCACGCTCTTAAAAAAGTTAAGCTGCCAGATGGTAATTTGGGCAGTGAACAGAAATATCAAAAACCTGCTCAAAGGAAGAACTATAGTCTTTTATCGAAACAAGCGTGTGCAGCAAATCTTTAACTGCAGATAACATTTCTTGTTGCAGTAGATCCTCGTCAACCGCATCAGAAAAAGATTCCAATACTCCCGCTTCAGACCATACCGGAAGAATTTTGGCAAAATCTCTTCCTCCCAGAGAAACTTCCCCTAAAAGTTCACAGAAACCATCACCAAGAAGGCCACGAACTACGCAGGTTGATCTATCTCCAGAGCATTGTAAATCTATATCACGGATGTCAAAGTAGATGCTGCATTCTTTTGTACCATTTGCCGGGGATAACCAGATCATTGCTTCCTCCTTTAAGAAAGTTATCGAGTTACCACCTTTTTCGCACAGCAGCATGTCAGAATATGTCACACAGTGAATGTGTTTTTTATTGTAAAGCTAAAGCATCTTGCAACCCTGATAAAAATTTCTTGCGCAGTGAATCGGAACCTAAAACCCGAACATGGGGGATAAACGAATAAAGCCAGGCAAGAATTTCCTTGTCTCCACTGGCACTGAAGCGGATAACCAGTGAACCATCCTTATTTTCTTCAATCCGTTGATCCGGATGCCAAACCCGCTCACGAATGAGATGAGCAACTTCTTTATCAAACAACAATTCCAGTTGTTGCGATTCATCTTCAGCAATCAAACCAAAAGCGGTTCCGGTCAACATTTCTACTCGATAGCCTTCAGGGACTTCAAAGCGTTCTGTCTGCAATTCAACCTTTTCAATCCGTTCAATAGCAAATAACCGCAGTGCTTTTCGATTATGTGCATAGCCGCCAATATAGAGTCCGTTTTTAAAAAATAATAAAGTATAGGGATCGATCAAATATTGCGTCTGTTCTCTTTTTGCTGGCCGATAATGAATCAGACATTGGTATTGCAGCAACAAAGCCTGACGTAAATCTTGAAGCAGTTGATGCTGCTGGGAATAATCTTTAAAACCAAGAAATTTTGGAGATGAAGCTTCAGCAATCCGTTCCAGATGGGCAACACTACGTGGAGGCATATTTGAACGAATCCGGGCAAAAATTGCCTCAAGGTCATCCTGAAATGGTGTTCCATGCAAAAATGCCAGTTGCCCACGACATAAATAGAGCGTCATCAACTCTTCCAGAGAAAAAGTAATCGGTGGAATTTTGCTGAAACCTGACATGAATCGGTACAAGACAAACCCATCAGACTGTCGTTCATTGATTAAAGGATACCCGGCATCCAGAAGCGCCTGCAAATCCCGATAGATCGTCCTACGGGTCACCTGACACTCTTCCGCCAGGTCATCAACCGTAGCCCCATAGCGCGCTTCAAGAATCCGAATCATGTCATGTAGCCGAGCCGCCTGACTGTACTTTTTTGGAGACCGACCAAGCTTTGACTTTAAAATCATTAAACAACCTCGCATCTCATAAAGACCATCGTAAGCTTCCATTTTCTAGCAATGTACGAGACAGAAAAAAAAGCGACAAGTAAAAAGATTCCCCACACTCATTGACATCAATCACTCCGTCAGCGAGAATCAGTAAATAAACTCAAACAAGGATATTTTATGCAAACATTCACCCAAATCGACCCCGTTATCGTCCTCGACTTTGAAACCACTGGACTCTACCCGGATAATGGAGATCGGGTCATTGAGATCGGGGCAGTATTACTTCGTAATCAGGAAATTGTTGATCAATTTCAGAGTCTGGTTAATCCAGGCTTTTTCATCAATCGTGAAATAGAGACCATCACTGGAATTTCCAATGACATGCTCAGTGAAGCGCCATCAACGCCGGAAGTGATGGAACAATTTGTAAAGTTTATCGATACTTATCCGTTGGTCGCGCACAATGCCTCATTTGATCAGCATTTCCTCGAAACTGAACTCGGCCATTTTGGTAAAAAACGCCCATTGAACTTTAGCTGTACGTTGCGAATAGCCCGTAGACTTTACCCGGATGTCATCAACTACAAGCTTGAAACACTGGTAAACTACAAAAAAATACCAATCAATGGCCAACTTCACCGGGCACTGGCAGATGCAGAAATGGCAGCACTGCTTTGGGTGAAAATCATTGAAGATTTAAAATCCCAATTTGGTTTTGAACATATTTCTTTTGATCTGATGAAAAAGATTGGCAAAATGAATAAAGAAAATGTAGTTGATCTTCTGCAAAAAGAAGCCGAAGATTCACGCGCAAATCAAATTGACACAACCGGAAATCTCTTTGGATAAATCAGATAAGGACCATAAAGTGAAAGTTAACATAGAATATTGTAATAGTTGAGGGTATCGACCTCGTGCAGCCAGTCTGGCTGCCAAAATCGAACAACAATTTCCAATTCAAGTTAAACTGATCCCTTCCAGTGGAGGAGTGTTTGAGATTATTGCCAACGAAACATTGCTCTACTCGAAAAAAGCAACTGGTGAATTCCCCTCTGAGCAAACAGTTATGGAGATGTTGAGATCAATCTAGTTAGATATTTTCTATAGGCAACGCATCAATAGACTGTTTTTCAGCGAGCTGCCACAATGCCTGCACCGCCGTTTTTTGTAAATTTCGTTGACTGGAACATAAACCAACCACATAAGATTCCAACTGTGGCGCCCGTTGCAGGATAATAACATCATTGCAAAATGGACTGCGATCAAGAACCAATTGCGGAACGATTCCAATCCCACAACCAAGGTGCACCATGGGAATAATCGCTTCGTTACCGGAAACTTCGGAGCTAATTTTTGGCACGATTCGGTTTTTTTTCAGCCATTTATCCAACCGCCGTCGGGATAACCCAGACTGTGGAAGTACGAGAGGTAGCTGGTTTAAATTGAGAGGTTCATCTGCCTTTTGTATGATCGAAGCAGCAAGCTGTCTTGATGCAATAAAAACCAGTGGAGTCGTCATAATCGGCAAAAATTCAATTCCCACATTACGACGTTCCGGCAAAGCTGCAACAGCTATATCAATTTCTCCAGATTCCACCTGGATAACAGCTTTTTCTGCAGCACCGGTCCGCAAATCCAAGTGGACTTCAGGGTATGCTTTTCGATAGAGTTCCAGAAGATCCGGCAACAAACTATAAACAGCAGTAATTGATGCGTAAAGAGAAAGAGTCCCGGCAACTTTTTGCGGAACAGTAAGCAAGTCCTGAAAACTTTTAAAATCATGAAGAGCTTGTCGGGCATAGATGCGGAACCGTTCACCAGCAGCAGAAATCTGAACTGTGCGGTTATTCCGCACAAACAAAGTTTGCCCCAGTTGTTCCTCCAATCGCTGAATCGTTCGAGTTAAAGCGGCCGGACTTAAGTTACAGGCTTGGCTGGCACGTCCAAAATGGAGCAGTTCAGCAGTAGTTATAAAAATTTCAAGCTCTCGAATATCCACAAACACCTCCCTATTATTATTTCAATTTACGCAACACAATATACACAATAAATCAATTTACGCAACAAGCTGTGTAGGATACAGTGTTTGAAAATCTATAAATGCTTGATTTACAGTATAAAACTTCACACTCATAAGGAGATTCACCATGGCTCAGAACTATTTCAACACATTGTCTTTCAGTCGTAAGTTGCAGGAACTCGGAACCTGTTATTTCATGGACAGTAGTGAGTTTGACGGGGTTGAATACCTCAAAGGGAAAAAAATCATCGTCGTTGGTTGCGGCGCTCAGGGTCTGAATCAGGGTCTGAACATGCGTGACAGCGGCCTTGATGTGTCTTATGCCCTGCGTAAAGTGGAGATTGATGAAAAGCATATCTCCTGGCAAAACGCTACCGATAACAACTTTGAGTTCGATACCATCGAGAATATGGTTCCCAAGGGTGATCTGGTTCTGAACCTGACCCCCGACAAATACCATTCACCAGTAGTCAACCACATTATGCCGTTACTGAAAAAAGGTGCCTGCCTCTCTTACTCTCACGGGTTCAACATTGTTGAAGAAGGGATGCAGATCCGTAAGGATCTGACCGTTATCATGGTGGCTCCCAAGTCCCCCGGTTCTGAGGTTCGCGCTGAGTTTCTACGCGGGTTTGGTGTTCCAACTCTGATTGCCGTCCACGGCGAAAATGATCCCAACGGTGACGGGCTGGATATTGCCAAGGCGTACTGCTGCGGTACCGGCGGTGACAAAGCTGGCGTGTTGATGTCTTCATTTGTGGCTGAAGTTAAATCCGACCTGATGGGTGAGCAGACGATCCTCTGCGGTGTCCTGCAAACTGGTTCTATCCTCTTCTACAACAAAATGGTCGCTTCCGGTATTGAGTCTGGATATGCCTCCAAGTTGATCCAGTACGGCTGGGAAACCGTCACCGAAGCTCTCAAACATGGTGGCATCACCAATATGATGGACCGTCTCTCCAACCCGGCCAAGCTGATCGCTTTTGAACTGGCTGAAGAATTGAAGGAGATCATGGGTCCACTATTTCAAAAGCATATGGATGATGTCTTGTCCGGCAAATTTTCCGAAACCATGATGGTTGACTGGGCTAATGATGATGCCGATCTACTACGCTGGCGGGAAGAGACCAATAATGAGCCTTTCGAGCAGGCCGAAGCGCAGTCCGCAGATATTCCTGAGCAGGAATACTTTGACAACGGCATCCTGATGGTTGCCATGGTGAAAGCTGGCGTAGAGATGGCCTTTGATATCATGGTGGCTTCAGGAATCA
>JAOZLQ010000134.1 GCA_029934755.1 Desulfuromusa sp.
CCCCGACTTGTGGGAGAGGGTTAGGGAGAGGGGAAGGTCTTGGCTGAAGATTAGCACTAATCAGGTACTTTTTTGCGAGGAGTTTAAAGTGGCTGTTATTGAATGGAAGAGTGTTTATGAAACTGGCATTGTTGCTTTAGACAATGAACATCGCGGGCTGATTCAAGAGATAAACCGTCTCTATGAGGCGGTACGGGACAAGAAGGGAGAGGCCGTTTTGGGGGATATTTTGGTGATGTTGGAAGGATATACTGTTGATCATTTTCAGCATGAAGAAAGATTGATGGCAGAGTATCATTATCCTGGACTTGCTGATCATCAAAAAATTCACCATGAGCTTATTGATAGAATTCAAGAATTAAAAGGAAAAGAAAATTTTGGCACTGAAGATCTGGCAAAAGAGTTATTGACCTTTCTTCGAGGGTGGGTATTAGAACATATTCTGAAAATTGATAAAGAGTATGGAGCTTTTCTTGAATCTCGTGGGGGACGCTTTATCGAGTAGTTTTATCTGCTTTGTTTGTTCTGGCGGGGACAACTTTCACAACTGTCCCCGGATAATCTAAGACTGTTCGGTATCGGACAGTCTTTTTATTTGATATCCCTTGCAGATCATGACTTAATCTGGTGATAATCAGGAAAATAATTTCTGCCGTAGGTTTGAAAGGAAAAAGAAGATGAATGGATTGACAAGGATATCGATTAAAAGGTTGTTACAGTCACAACAGCCTGAAGAAATAGTCTGTATTAAAGGTTGGGTGCGTTCAATCAGGCGGGGCAAGGGGGTTGCCTTTATTACCCTGAATGATGGCAGTTGTTTTGCTTCGTTGCAGATTGTTCTGAACCCTGAACTCGATAATTATGAGCTGGCATCCAAAGTTGGAACCGGTGCTAGCCTAGAGGTGACTGGACAGTTGGTTGAGTCACCGGCAGCAGGTCAGGCTTGGGAAGTGCAGGCACAGGCAATTGAAATTGTTGGTGCCGCAGATGAAAATTATCCACTACAAAAAAAGCGACATAGCCTTGAATATCTACGTTCTATCGCTCATTTGCGGCCACGTTCCAATACCTTTGGTGCAGTATTCAGGATGCGCAGTGCTCTTGCTTTTGCCACCCACCAATTTTTTCAACAGCGTGGTTTTATTTATGCGCAGACACCGATTATTACCGCCAATGATTGTGAAGGTGCAGGGGAAATGTTCCGGGTCAGTACTCTCGATCCACTGAATCCGCCGCAGCAGGATGGTAAAGTTGATTGGGCGCAGGACTTCTTTGGTGAGCGTACCGGTTTGACAGTCAGTGGGCAATTGCAAGGAGAGCTGTTTGCTACGGCATTTTCCGATATTTATACCTTTGGACCGACTTTCCGGGCCGAAAATTCAAACACGAGTCGTCACGCTGCTGAATTCTGGATGATTGAACCTGAAATCGCTTTTGCTGATTTGCGTGATAATTGTCAGCTGGGTGAGGATTTTCTCCGCTATATGGTTATCTATGCTTTGGAAAATTGTCAGGAAGATCTTGATTTTTTCAACCAACGGGTTGAAAAAGGGTTGCTTGATAAATTAGAGGCACTCGCAAAAGCTGAATTTCGTACCATCAGCTATACTGAAGCGGTTGAGCAATTACAAAATTCGAAACAGTCATTTGAATTCCCGGTTGAATGGGGCCATGATCTGCAATCGGAGCATGAACGTTATCTGACCGAAAAAATCTTTAATGGGCCAGTCTTTGTGGTCGACTATCCAAAACAGATCAAAGCCTTTTACATGCGTATGAACGATGACGAAAAAACCGTCGCTGCTATGGATTTACTGGTCCCCCGGGTGGGTGAAATTATTGGTGGCAGTCAACGTGAAGAACGTTTTGATGTGCTACAGGCACGGATGGCGGTTCAGGGAATTGTTGCCGGAGATATGGATTGGTATCTCGATATTCGGCGCTGGGGAACTTGCCCTCATGCTGGTTTTGGTCTTGGTTTTGAACGCTTATTGATGTATCTGACTGGGATGGAAAATATCCGCGATGTCATCCCCTTTCCACGGACTCCAGGGCATGCACAGTTCTAGGTACAAGGTTCAAGGTTCAAGGTTCAAGGTTACAGGTTTCTGGTCTTGCCTGTCCTTGCTCCTTGTCCCTTGTACCTTGCTCCTTTTTCTTTGCATTGCGCCAGCCCTTGCTGAAGATCCGGTACGACTCGATTTGCCGGTGCGGATCGGTGGAGATTATAATTATCCTCCTTATGAATATCTGGATCGGGATGGTTTGCCGACCGGCTATAATATTGAGCTGAGTCAAGCTGTCGCTCGGGTTATGGGGATGGAAATTAATCTCCAATTGGGTTCCTGGGATGAAATGCGCCAGGCTTTGGATCGAGGGGATGTTGATATCCTGATGGGGATGGCTCACACCGAGGAGCGCCTGGAGGAAGTTGATTTTTCTATCCCTCACGCAAAAGTACATCAGTCTATCTGGATTCGGGATGACAATAGGACAATCCAATCTGTTAAGGATCTGGTTGGCAAAGAGGTCATCGTGATGAAGGGGAGCGTGATGCACGATTTCATGCTCGAAAATGAAATCGCCGCTGATCTATTTATGGTGCAAACCTTGGCAGATGCATTGAATTTGCTGGATTCAGGTCATCATGACTGTGCTTTAGTTGCTAAGCTCCCAGGTGAGTATTTGCTTGGAGAATTGAAACTGAACAATCTTCATCCGATTGCCCGTCCATTGGTTGCTCAGGATTATGGTTTTGCGGTTAAAAAAGGGAACCTTGAGCAGTTGGCACGCTTCAATGAAGGGTTGTCTCTGTTGAAAAAATCTGGTGAATATCGCCAGATTCGGGAAAAGTGGCTAGGGGTTCTACAACCTGAACCGATTTCTTGGAAGCATATCGCCAGCTATGGTGTTCTAGTGATTGGGCCATTGCTTTTGGTATTAATTGCTTTTGCCCTTTGGTCTAGGACTTTGCGCCGGCAGGTTGCCTTAAGAACGGAGGAACTGGAACGGGAGATTGCTGAACGGATGCGTTCTGCAGAAGAGTTACAAATTCGGCAAAAACAACTGTTACATGCCGATAAAATGACTTCACTGGGGATCCTGGTTTCAGGAGTTGCTCATGAGATCAATAACCCTAATGGTCTAATTCAACTCAGCCTGCCACAATTGAGCAAAGCCTACCAAAGTATGGAGCCAATTCTAGAGGCTCACTATCAGGACCATGGGAACTTTCAACTCGGCTGGTTCGACTATTCACGGATGCGTCATGAAATCCCGAAAATATTGCAGGAAATGCTGGAGAGTTCCAATCGGATTAAGCGGATTGTCGAAGATTTAAAAGACTTCGCTCGGCGTAACGATTCCGGCTTGGATGACAGGGTTGATCTGAACGAAGTCATCCGTTCTTCACTGCGGCTGGTGGATAATGCGTTACGTAATGCCACTCGCCACTTCCAGGTTGATTATTGTCCTGAGTTGTCAAGCTTTCGTGGCAATGGCCATCGTATTGAGCAGGTTGTCGTTAATCTGATTTTGAATGCTTGTCAGGCGCTGACTTCTGTCGAACAGGCGATTGAATTGCGTACTTATGAGCTACGGGATGAAGGGATGGTTGCTTTTGAAGTTTGTGACCAGGGCTGTGGGTTGGATGAGGAAACTCTGCTGCGGATAACTGATCCGTTTTTCACCACGAAACGGGAGACCGGTGGAACCGGTTTGGGGCTTTCGGTTTCTGATGGTATTGTGAAGGATCACCATGGACGTTTGGAGTTTTCAGCTAAGCCAGGACAGGGGATGGTGGTGCGGTTGTTGCTACCCATGTATGAGGAGCAGAAGTGATGGAGAAAAAAAAATATCCTTCCTTCGGGGTGTTGTTGGTTGATGATGAGCAACCCTGGTTAAGAAGTTTGAGCCTGACCCTTGAAGGTCCGGGGGGGATCACAAATCTGCTACAATGTGCCGACAGCCGGGAAGTAATGACTGTTCTCGGGCAAAATGATATTGGTCTGATTCTCCTTGATCTGACAATGCCCCACCTTTCAGGGGACGAATTACTAGAGCAAATTGTGGCTGAGTATCCGCAGATCCGGGTTATTATTCTCAGTGGCATGAATCAGCTGGAAACGGCGGTCAATTGTATGCGTGCTGGTGCTTTTGACTATTTTGTCAAAACGGTCGATGAGGAACGTCTGGTTGATGGGGTGCGTCGTGCTATCAGGATGGTTGAGTTGGAATTTGAAAATCATGCCATTCGTAGGCGGTTTTTTCATGACCAGCTTGATACCCCCGAAGTCTTTGCAGCAATTATTACCGATAATACAGCTATGCGAGCCAGGTTTCAATATTTGGAGGCTGTGGCTCCAAGTAGTCAACCAATCTTGATAACTGGTGAAAGTGGTGTTGGTAAAGAGTTGGTTGCTCAGGCAATCCATACTCTCAGTGGTAACAGTGGGTCGCTGGTTTCAGTCAATGTTGCCGGACTAGATGACAATATTTTTGCCGATACCTTGTTTGGGCATGTGCGTGGGGCATTTACCGGAGCTGAGAATGTCCGCAAGGGAATGATAGAACGGGCTGCCGGGGGAACTCTATTCCTTGATGAAATTGGTGATCTCAGTGAGCCCTCGCAGGTAAAATTATTGCGGCTGTTGCAGAATGGAGAATATTATCCATTGGGAAGTGATCAACCTAAGCAGATGACTGCTCGGGTGGTTGTTGCGACACATGCTGATTTAGATGCAAAGATGGCGGCAGGAGCGTTTCGTCGCGATCTTTATTATCGACTCTATTCACACCATGTTCACTTGCCCCCTTTGCGGGAGCGTAAAGATGACCTTCCTTTATTATTGGAACATTTTCTGACGGAAGCCGCGTTTAAATTAGGAAAAAAGAAACCGACTCCACCCAAAGAACTAGTGGTTTTATTGTCGACTTATCGTTTCCCCGGAAATATCCGTGAACTGGAAGCAATGGTTTACGATGCGGTGAGTCAGCATAATCAAAAAACCTTATCGATGAAAAGCTTTCTCCAGCGGATTGATACACAAACCGATCATCTCCCGGTTGAACAATCTCCCATTAGCGAAAACCCCTTTTCCCATTTAAGTGATTTACCGACTTTGCAGCAGGGTGGAAAATTATTGGTTGATGAGGCGATGCATCGTTCTGCTGGAAATCAGAGTATTGCTGCACGTCTATTAGGGATCTCCCAGCCTGCATTGAGTAAGCGATTAAGGTAGCTGTATCTCCTAACCATTATAACTTTTATTATAATTATTATTTAGGTTATATGATTTAAGATCATGAAATCATTGATAAAATCATACTTATTTGAAGATAATATCGAATATGGTTATAGCGATTCCTGACTCAATCTCCTTTTTTGGATTATAAAACAGTATTATAAATCAGACACTTGTAGCTATTTATTATTTTTGTGTGAGAGTGGTATCTTCCTTGCTATAACTCATGTTTGATTAAGGCTTTAATGAGTCTATTGAATGTCCATATTGGGTGGACAAAACCTATTCTCTTTTGAGGAGGAGTTCCAATGAAAAAAATGTTTATGTATCTTTTGGCTTTTGCCGTTGCGGCTAGTTTCGTTCCGGTCAGCCAAGCTGAAGCAGCAAAAAATCAGTTTGTTACTATCGGTACCGGTGGTGTTACTGGTGTTTATTATCCAACTGGTGGTGCAATCTGTCGTCTGGTGAATAAAACCAGAAAATCACATGGTATTCGTTGTTCAGTTGAGAGTACTGGCGGTTCCGTTTACAACTTGAATACTATCAGAGCTGGTGAGCTCGATATGGGTGTTGCTCAATCTGACTGGCAGTATCATGCTTATCATGGTACCAGCAAGTTTAAAAATCAGGGTGCAAACAAGGATCTTCGCGCTGTTTTCTCCATTCACCCTGAGCCCTTCACCGTTGTTGCCCGTAAAGATTCCGGCATTAAAAACTTTATGGATCTCAAAGGTAAGCGCGTTAATATCGGTAACCCTGGTTCCGGTCAACGCGGTACTATGGAAATTGCTATGGAAGCAGTGGGCATGACTAAGAAAGATTTCAAACTTGCCTCCGAACTGAAGTCTTCTGAACAATCCAAAGCTCTGTGTGACAACAAGATTGATGCCATGGTTTTTACTGTTGGTCACCCAAGTGGTTCGATCAAAGAAGCCAGTACTTCCTGTGATTCCGTTCTTGTTACCGTTGACGGTTCTGCAATTGATAAACTAGTTGCCGATAACGATTACTATCGTAGTGCAACCATCCCTGGTGGCATGTATCGTGGGAACCCGAATGACACCAAGACCTTTGGTGTGGGTGCAACTTTTGTTTCTTCTACAAATGTTCCTGAAGATGTTATCTACAATGTTGTCAAGGCTGTTTTCGAAAACTTTGATGATTTCAAAAAACTTCACCCTGCATTTAATCACCTGGTGCCAGCTGAAATGATCAAAGATGGTCTTTCTGCTCCACTGCATGATGGTGCTGCCAAGTACTATAAAGAAGCAGGAATGATGTAGTTTTTTGTTGTAATGTTGAAAAAAATGCACCGCCC
>JAOZLQ010000135.1 GCA_029934755.1 Desulfuromusa sp.
GTCTGGATCACTATTACCCTGCTCTATTTTCTGTTAACCTATAGCTGTTCCTGGTTGGCTGGTCGTTTGGAGTTGCGGTTGCGCAGAGCTTATAGTTACTGACTCTTAAGTCACCGGAAATCATTATCTAGGAGGGAAGACTCTTATGAAATTCAAACAATCAATAATATTGCTACTCGTTTTTGTTGCTGTCGGTTGTGCCCCTTTGTTACCAAGCTTTGAAACCCCAACCGTCACTCTTTCCAGCTTTAGAGTTTTGCCCGGTAGCAGTATTGTTCCAACCTTTGAAATCGGCTTACATGTCATTAACCCAAACCGGACGGCGCTCAAACTGCAGGGGCTCTCTTACAATGTAGAGCTGGAAGGGTTTCGAGTTCTCAGCGGTGTTTCCAATCAACTTCCGGTGATTGAGGCTTATGGTGAGGGGGATGTCCTGTTGCAGGCTAGCCCTGATCTGTTCAGCACGATCAGTTTATTCACAAACTTGCTGAATCAACCGCGTGATAAATTTACCTTTAGCCTCGAAGCTCTTCTCGATATCGGTGGATTAATGCCGAAAATCCGGGTGCAGAAGGAAGGAATGCTCTCACTGGCTGGCGCAAAAGATTAAAGCACGATCCATTTTTTTGCTGCAGTGGGATCGGAAAAAAATTTGATTGTCGAAAGAGATTCTTTGGTGGATTGATTGGTCAGCTCAGCCGCTAAAGATTTTCTGTTGCCCTGAATGACAAAGGCACACTTGCCTCCCCCCAACTTTTCTGCATGAAATTCAACGATTGATTGGATCATTTTGACATCTTCAAAAGTCATTTTTTTAAGATCGAGATACTGATGATCAATTATTTGCGGGGTTCCCTTAATCCACTTGGGCGAAGCAAGTAAGTCTTTCAGCAGTTTATAAAAGTCCTCTACAACAGCGAACTCACCGGTTTTGACCAAAACATATTCGGGCATATTGGAAAAATCAAAATTGTATTTCATCGGAGATTCCTGTTTTTCAATTATTAATCGTTTTATTGATCTGTCAACGCCAACTTACTGCCTAGAACGGCAAAAGTAATGGCAAAGACCCGCAGCATTTACACTCCCAACCGATATCCGACCCCATGGACAGTCAGGATGATTTTTGGGTTTGACGGGTCTTCCTCAAGTTTTTTGCGTAGTTGTGCAATATGCTGATCCAGGGTACGGGTGGTGCCAAAATAATCGATCCCCCAGGCGGTATTCAGCAACTCATTGCGATCAATGGCCTGGTCTGGTCGACAGAAAAACGTTTCCAGCAGTTTCAGTTCCCGCGGCGTCAGGCTGGTGAGCTGACCATTTCGTTCCAACCGGTAGTTTTTCCGGTCAATAACAACCGGCCCGAGGGGAAACCGATCCGGTATAGTTTTTTCGGTCGGAGTCCCGTTGTGCAGGCTCCTCCGTAGAACGGCGGTAATCCGGGCTCGCAGTTCGTGGAGCCCGAAAGGTTTGGTGACGTAATCATCCGCACCCAGTTCCAGGCCAACCACCTTGTCGATTTCCTCTCCTTTAGCGGTCAGTAGGATGATCGGAATTTGATTATCCTGCTTACGGATTTCGCGACAGAGATCGTAACCACTGAGTTCTGGCATCATGACATCAAGTAGCATGAGATCGGGTTTTTCCTGCCGGTAAGCTTGTAGAGCCTGAGCTCCATCTGCACAGGGGATTACCCGGTAGCCTTCAATTTCCAGTAGGTCAATCAGCCCCAACCGTAGTTCATTATCATCTTCAGCAACTAAAATAGTTGTCCCGAGCATCTATTTTCTCCCTGCTGCTGGCAAACATAGTTCAAAACAACAGCCGTTACCACTAACCGCACAGTGGGTAAGGGTGCCGCCCAATCCTTCAGCAAGTTGCCGGGCAATACTTAAGCCCAATCCAGAACCCTGCTGGCGGGTGGTCAATGAGTTGTCGATACGGTAGAATTTTGCAAAAATTTTGTGGTGCTGATCGTGCGCAATTCCCGGTCCCCAGTCCCGTAAGCGCAGGACAATATTATCTCCATGATGTTCCAGATCAAGTCGTAACCTGCCCCCGCTGAAACCATATTTGATGCTGTTATCGAATAAATTGAGAATAATTTGTTCTAAAGCATCACGATCACTATATAGCTCAATGGGTGAATCGGGTAGATTCATTCCGAGCGTCAAGTCAACTTCGTCCAAACGTGGCTGTAGTTGTTCAATCAGTTCGTACAGCAATAGATTAAGGTTCAATTTGCTTTGGTGGTAATTGCGGCGATCCTGTTCTAACCGACTGAAATCGAGAACATTGCTGACCAATCTGCTTAAGCGTTGACTTTCTCTGATGATGGTTTGCAGATAGCGGTGTTGTTTTTGTTCATCCTCGATTTTTCCTTCGCCCAACAATTCTGCATACATTCTGATGGTGGTCAATGGTGTCTTCAGTTCGTGGGAAACATTGGAAACAAAGGAGGTTTTTTGGGCGGCATCACGGTGATTTCGATAAGCCTGCCAAAGGAGCAGCGAACCACCGAGTAAAATAGCAATGATAAATGTCCCAATCAGCAATGTTCCGATCAATAAAATAGCACTGCTTTGATTGCCAACGGTTTGGTCGCTATATGCGCCGACCTGCCAGTGGGGCAGACTGGCAATAGTTACCAGTGCGAGGGGAGCACTTTGTGGCAATACTTCGAAGCTGCCAATTTGGTAGAAAATATCGCCATTGCCATCAAGAAGAACATAGCTTTCACTGCTGTCGGTTGGTTGTGGCAGGTTGCCAAGCAAGCGACTGAGAAGCGCCATCATTTCTACTTCAACCCCATAACGGCGGTTATCTCCGTTTGGTGCTGCCCATCCCAGCAGGTGCAACTGGTCATCAGAATACCAGCTTTTCCATCCGGTTTGGGTGGTAGGCAATGGTTGTTTAGCTGCCGAGAGTGTTTCAAGCGTTGAATCGTGGTTGACATTTTGCTTTACGACAGTTGGCGCTTGTTTTGCCAGTTGCCGTAGTTCCCGGCGTTCGGCCAAAATGGTACGGGATGAGACTGTTGCTTGAGTCTTCGATTCTTCCCGGAGATCACTTGACGGTTCATTCCAACTTGATTGATCGGCAAACAGCGGCAGGTAACGCCGAACAAACGCCGCTTCTTCATCACTGGCGGGACGCTCCGGGTTCGGAAAAATGAGTCCCCGGCCACGCTGCCAGACAAAGATATTTCTTATCAGGGGATTTTCCCGTTTCCAATTATCAAGCTGATCGGTGAGATTGTCCTGCGGTAACTGCTGCATAGTTTCCAATAAGCCATCCTGAACTTCGGCTACTGCCAGACCTATATTTCCAGCAATTGCTGCGACCCGGTCATTGGCAGCCGCACGAGTGCTGCTGAGCAGTCGTGCTTCCTCCCCCTGCAACAGTCGTAAAGCACCGACCCCCAGCAGGAGGGTCGGCACCAGGAGTAGTAACCAGGCAAGAATGATCAGTTTAGGTTTATTCATATTACTTTCAACCTGTTAGCGTACGTTTCTTAATAGTCTTTTTGCTGCTTTCGCACCTTATAGCTTTCTGAACGGATTTCCTTTTTTACCGCACTTGGAAGTGTCGGGGCAGCAAAAGTTTTGGCATCTTCTTCAAACGCTTCCGCTTGTCCCGCCAGATCACTAAATCCAAGGGTATCGCTCTGAATTTTCAATTTGCTACTCTGCTGCTGGATTTCAGCAATCGCCTCATCTTTACGCCCAGCGTTATAAAGGTCAAGGGCACGATCACGACTGGCTGCAATTTCATTTTCGAGGATCGCTTTAAGTACCGGTTTATTCGCCGATTGAACCACCTCTTCAGCCCGTGGTGAAAAGCGTACCAGAGCTTTTGCACTGGAACTTTCCTGCTGGTTGGTCAAAGCATTTTCGTAGCTACAGCGAGCGTTGGCAATTTTAAGTATCTGTTCGGCTTGGCCGGGCTTGACCTCTACCTCGATCAGGGCATATTTTTCCTGGCCGCCATAGAGTTGATTCAGGTGAATTTCGACCCGGTTATCGTAGACACGTCCTTCGCGACCGATAATTCGCAGGGGGCGGACACCTGCTGGAGTTTCCAATTCAATCCTAATGCTGCGGGCAGCAACACTAAGAACATCACCCAGCTCAGCGGCAAAAATTCGCGGCAGATCGACGCTCGATTCGACAAAATAATGGTTGCCATCACTGCGGTCGGCCAGTCCAGCCATCAAATCCTCATTAAAACTATTACCGATACCAATAGTTGTAACTGAAATCCCTTCTTTAAGCAGTGCTGCCCCCAAACGGGCAAGGTCAACCGGATTACTGGGGCCGACATTTGCCAAACCATCCGATAGCAGGATCACTCGATGGACAAATTTCCTCTCCAAATTTTTACGAATTTCGGCTGCCCCCTGGCTGACCGCACCGAAAAGTGCCGTGTTACCACCGGTTCTTATCTGCATGATTCGACTTTCAAGCCATTCGGTATTGGCGGCACTTTGGGGTGGGATCAGGGTTTGGACATTGTGGTCATAGATTACCAGAGAGAACATATCCTGGGGCTCAAGTAACCGTAGAGCGGTAATAGCTGCCTCGCGTGCTTTGATAATTTTATCTCCCGACATAGAACCTGAACGGTCGAGAACCAGAGTCAGGTTGACCGGTGGTCGAGATGTTTCTCGAGGAATTTTTGCAACATCCAGAGATATTTTTATGATCGCAGTTTCATTTTGACCGGCAGGCAATACATCGCGGTCGAGACTCAAATTCAAATTGAGCAGCGGTGCTGCCAGACTCGGCGAAGCAATAAGCAGAGACAACAGCAGGGTTGGCAATAGTTTTCTTAATATCGATTTCATTTCACACTCCTTGCAAACGGTTATGGGATTTAAGTCCCCCCCAATAAAACACCAACCCGATATGAAGTGGTCACAGGACTGTCAAACGTTTGTAAAAAAAATGTCATGAATCGATGTGTCGGTTTACCAAGTAAATTATTTTTTGCGGCTAACTCTACGCAACCGAATGGTAAGTAACACCGCTGCAACACTAAGGCCGATAATCAAACTGATCCAAAAACCTTTAGCACCTAGTTGAACGCCCCAAAAATCGGTCAAGGCCAAACTGTAGCCAAGGGGCATGCCAATTACCCAATAGGCAACAATAACCATCAGCAGAGGAACCCGGGTATCTTTATATCCCCGCAGAGCACCGGCGGCACCAACCTGAATGGCATCCGATATCTGATAGAATGCATTCAGATAAAGGAGGCTGACAGCAATCGTAATAACCTGAGGCTCATGAGTGTATATCCTGGCAATATCTTTGGCAAATATCAGGGTCAATGTCGCAGTTACAATCGCAACAGCGGTATTGATAAAAATCCCCACCTTACTGGTTAGCCGGGCACGATCAAAACGCTGGCTGCCAATAGCGTAACCCGTCCGGATGGTTATGGCATACGAGATACTTAGCGGCACCATGAAAATCATCGAGGAATAGTTGAGGGTGATCTGATGCGAAGCGACAGTAAGAGCCCCCAGTGGGGACAAGAACAGGGCAATCACAGCAAAAATACTCGCTTCTACTAACAGCGCCAGCCCGATTGGAAACCCCAGATGCAACAGTTGGGCACCCCCATCAACACCACACTTGCGAGCAAAATCGAAAAAATGGGTCATGCTATAATGGCGGATACGCCAGATCGTCAGTAACATACAACCACACATGAACCAGAGACTGAGTGCCGATGCCCAACCACAACCAACACCGCCCATTGCCGGTAAACCTAATTTTCCGTAAATAAAAACATAATTGCCAGCCATGTTTACCGGAATACTCGCCAGCCCGATAATCATGCTCGGTCGTGCCAGACCAAGACCCTCACTTAAGTTCCGCAACAGAAAGAAAATAGCTACTGCTGGCACCCCCCAAGAGATAGCTTTGAGATATGCCGCAGCAATAATTGCTATCTGCGGATCAACTTCCATGCGGGTAAAAACTAAACCGGCATTACGTAACAGCACGATAGCAAGCACTACCAACGGCAATACGACAACCATCCCCCGCCGCGCCAAAGGGCCGGTATCGGCAGTTTTTCCCGCACCGTGCAGTTGCGCAACCATCGGAGTGACTGCCAGCAATACTCCATAGAGAAACAGAAATAATGGTCCCCAGATGCTACCGCCAACCGCAACCCCGGCTAAATCGGTAGCACTGACCCGACCAGCCATCACCGTATCAATAAACGCGAGTGACTGTTGTGCCAGTTGTGCTGCCAGAATTGGTGCTGCTAGAGCAATCAGTAAGCGTGCTTCTGTTCTGTAAATTTTGAATTGGTACCGGTTTGTACTGGTCATACGAGCTCAATGTCTGAAAAATGAGGGGAATTGGTATTTATCGTTCTGCGCTGAGTGGTATCATTTTCAGCATTGGTGGGTCAATGGGGAGAGGGAGTATTCCGGGGACATGTATTTACTGCGTGTCCCCAGAATACGGGTTTTTGATTACTCAGCCAATACAAACTGACCATTTTTCACCTGCACCATCAC
>JAOZLQ010000024.1 GCA_029934755.1 Desulfuromusa sp.
AGGATTTGAACCATACCGGCGCCCATAAAATTAACCATTGCCTTGGTGAGGCGTTATTAGCAAAACATATGGGGAAAACCAAAGTTATCGCTGAAACCGGTGCCGGGCAGCATGGGGTTGCTCTGGCAACGGCCTGTGCTCTGATAGGTATTGACTGTGAAATACACATGGGCGAAATTGATATAAAAAAACAACACCCCAATGTTACAAAAATGAAAATTCTTGGGTGCAAGCTGGTGCCGGTCAGCCGTGGAACCAGAACTCTGAAGGATGCGGTTGACAGTGCTTTTGAAGAATATCTACGCGACCCGGTTAATTTTTTCTATGCTATTGGATCTGTGGTTGGACCACACCCCTTTCCAAAAATGGTGCGTGATTTCCAGACGATTGTTGGTATCGAAGCCCGGGAACAATTTCAGATAAAAGAGGGTCGTTTGCCTGATTATGTTATGGCTTGTGTCGGTGGGGGGTCAAATGCCATCGGCCTGTTTACCGCTTTTCTGGATGATGAAGATGTCAAAATGATTGGTGTGGAACCGGCGGGTAAAGGGTTGGACACTCCAGATCATGCGGCAACTTTGACTTTGGGGAGCAAAGGCGCTATTCATGGGTTTGAGTGCTATAACCTTCAAGATAAGGAAGGGCTGCCACTGCCGGTGTACTCCATTGCTTCCGGATTGGATTACCCTGGGGTTGGCCCGCAACATTGTTATTTGAAAGATATTGAGCGGGTTCAATATGAGACGATAGATGACAAAGAATGTCTTGATGCGTTTATGAAATTATCTCGTTTGGAAGGGATCATCCCCGCTCTGGAGAGCGCTCATGTTGTTGCTTATGCGATGAAGTTGGCAAAGGAATTATCAGCGGATAAAACTATTCTGCTCAACCTGTCTGGTCGTGGTGATAAAGATGCCGATTTCGTTGCCGATTATTTGTCACTTTAAAAAATAGGAGCAAGGAGCAAGGATAAAGGAACAAGGTTAAACCTTGAACCTTGCTCCTTGTGCCTGAATTATAGGGGCACATATGAACGCGGCTTTTATTATTTTTGACCAGATGACTGCCTTGGATTTTGTTGGCTTTTATGATCCATTAACACGTCTTAAATCAATGGATTTTATGCCGAATTTTCATTGGCAGATCTGTTCATTCTGTGAAGATGTTTCTGATACTCAAGATCTTCGTTTCGACCCTGATTCATTTAAACAACCCTTACACGATTTTGATCTGCTTGTTATCCCCGGTGGTTATGGCAGTCGCTCCCTGCAACATAATGATGAGTTTATCTCCTGGATAAAAACGGCAGCACCGGTTCCATTGAAAGCGTCTGTTTGCAGTGGATCATTGTTATTGGGTGCCGCAGGCTTTCTTAAAGGGAAACGGGCAACAACACATCCCAAAGCTTATGATGAACTGGCCCGTTATTGTGGAGAGGTAAGTGATCAGCGGGTTGTTGATGAGGGAGATATTGTTACTGCAAGAGGGGTGACCTCTTCTATTGACTTGGGTTTGCACCTGGTCGAACGCTTGGCCGGCAAAGATGTTTGCAGCGAAATAGCAACGCAGATGGATTACCCTTACTACTCATCCTGAGATTTGTAATTTTTACGGGGAAACCTTATGTATGCCGTTATTTTTAGAGCTGAAATCAATCAGCTGGATCGGGAATATAGCGACACCGCGGCCAGACTGAGAAACCTTGCGATTGAAAGATATGGTTGCTTAGATTTTGTTGCAACAACCGAAGATCATCAGGAAATGGCTATCTCCTACTGGGAGACACTGGAACAAATTGACCGCTGGAAACAGGATGCAGAGCATATAAGGGCACAACAGCTGGGAAGATCAAAGTGGTACAAGACCTACCAGATTGAAATTGTAGAAGTGCTGCGTGAATATAATCACGAGATACACAGATGAGTAAGTTTACCCAACTTGATGTTTGTACTGAAGATAATAAAATTATAGTTGGACGAATGTTTATTCCGCAGGGGGAGCCCATTGCCGCAGTGTTGATTGTTCCGGCGATGGGGGTGAAACAACAATATTATGCAGCTTTTGCTTCTTGGTTGAGTGAGCAGGGGTATCTGGTTGTCACCTTTGATTATCGTGGCATAGGGTTGTCCCTCTCGGGGAGTTTGCGGAGTTGTAAAGCTGATATCATGGACTGGGCGCAACTTGACTGCGCCGCAATGGTTAAAACTATTACAGCAGCAGCTGACAGGAAGCCGCTCTATTGGGTTGGCCACAGTCTTGGTGGGCAGATATTCCCGCTGATGTTAGATCGATCATCTGTCACTAAAATGGTGACTATAGTAAGCGGGAGCGGTTACTGGGGTGATGCTCCACCGCGACTTCGACGGGTTTCCTGGTATCTATGGTATCTTGTGGTACCTTTGGCTCTGCGACTGTTCGGCTATTTTCCAGGCAAACGATTGCGCAAGGTGGGGGATCTTCCGCATGCTGTCATGGCACAGTGGCGGTGCTGGTGTCTCAATCCTGACTATGTTGTCGGTGTCGAGGGGGAACAGATCCGACAGTTATACTCGGATGTAAAAATTCCGATAACTTCATTTTCATTCAGCGATGATGAATTTATGTCGGCACGCAATATTGAGGCATTGCACGATTTTTACGCGACAGCACCACGAACGATGAAACGGATCAGCCCAAGCGAGATCAATGTCGAAAAAATCGGCCATTTTGGTTTTTTCCGGCCAAAATTTAAAGAATCTCTTTGGGAAAAGTACCTTCTTCCTGAGTTGTCATGATCATGTTTTTGTAGATATTGTTGAGCTTATCAAAAACAACTGAATCGAAAAGAATCATCCAGGTCTAGTGGTAAGAACAGGGTACTGAATTGCCTGTTGATTGAATCACCACACAGAGCATCTCTCTCATTAA
This sequence comes from Desulfuromusa sp., assembly GCA_029934755.1. GTDB lineage: Bacteria > Desulfobacterota > Desulfuromonadia > Desulfuromonadales > Geopsychrobacteraceae > Desulfuromusa. The sequence goes on from JAOZLQ010000024.1 coordinate 2,908, forward strand.
CATCGTTAACATACTTCTGTTCGTATTCAGCATTTAGTACGGCCTTACCGTTGTCGATAAAGGGATCGAGCAGGTCGCACTCCTGATATTCAAAACATTGTTCATTCACTGCAAAGTCATAGTAGTCAACCAGTTCTGAAATCTGATCAAGATCATTTTTTAATCCTATAGACAAACTTCTTAAATGAGCTTCATTGGCAATTAAGCGATTGAATCCCAGCTGATCTGTTGCAGTGAGAGCGAATCCAGAACTGTTGCTATACCCGTCCATATTGTCTGGTTCTACACCATCGCAACCTTTTTGTACTGCAAGATCAAGTCTGTTCTTCATGATGGTATGAACATTGTCTGAACGAATATCCAACCAGCGTTCGCCAGCCCACCCATCTAACGGATTGCCTAAGTCATCAGCTGAAAATAGATCAGCATCAGACCGCCATTCTTCATAGGAACCCGCAGAAAAATAGCAAATTACTTTTTTCCCAGACTGCTGCAGTTGTTGAATCAGGGCTGCGGATGAATCAAAAAGGTCAATGTCGTAGATATCAACATTGTAGGATGTGTTGACTGCACCCTGTAATTGCCATTGCCAAGTTGCCAGTACCGATGGCTGATACCAGTTGCCAGCGGTTATTGGAGGGACATCGGGGGTTGGCGCTGAACTGCTGCTGTCACTGCTGTTTGATGAGCTGCCACTTCCACAACTGATTAGTAGAGATAGAAGTAAAATTGTTGAAAATATTTTCCACATAGTAACACCTCTCAGAGATAAAAATAGTTTGAGTGGGGGGCGATATCCTGCCTCAGCTGCCATCAAGAACGTCTCTGACCTTTTGGGCCAGTTTATATGCAGAAAAAGGTTTTTTCAAAAGTTGTGCAGTTGTCTTGTTTTGCTTCATCTGATTGAAATGTTCCTTAGAATATCCTGACATGTAGAGTGTTTTTATCTCAGGTTCAATTTTTATCAAATGTTCGCTCAGTTCTACCCCATTCATTTTTGGCATAACGATATCTGTCAGGAGTAGATGGATGGGGTCTTTGTATTTTTCTACCAGTTGGATCGCTGCAAATGGCCCCTGTGCTGAAAGGACTCTATAGCCAGCTTCAGTCAGCATGGCAATCGTAATATCAAGGAGTGCGGTTTCATCTTCAACGACTAGAACGGTTTCGCTTCCTTTTACCAATATTTTATTGTCAGCTTGTACTGTCATTTCTTCTTTCAGTTGTACTTGTGGAAAATAAAGGCTGAAGGTTGATCCCTGCTCTGGAGTACTGGTAACCTCGATACAGCCATTGTTTTGCTTGACTAGACCAAATACCATAGAAAGACCCAAGCCCGTTCCTTTCCCTATTCCTTTTGTGGTGAAGAAAGGGTCAAATATCCTGTTGACTGTTTCCTGATCCATTCCGCAACCGGTATCGTTGATCTCCAGTAAAATATATTCACCAGAATAACTTCCAGGGTGACTTTGACAAGATTTTCCATCAAGAAATAACTGACTAATATTGACTGATATGACTCCGGTACCATCAATAGCATCTCTGGCATTGATAATGAGGTTTGTCAGTATCTGGTTGAGGTGACCCGGATCAATATCTACCAGTGGGAGCTTTGCCTTCGTATTCCAACGGAGTTCAAGGTGTTCACCGATCAAGCGCTTGAGCACTATGAGCATGTTTGCAACCGTATCACTCAAATTTAAAATCTGCGATTGGCGGGACTGTTTACGGGCAAAACCAAGCAACTGCTGGGTCAGGTTTGAGGAGCGTTCAGCTGCTATTTTAATTTCTTGCAGTCGTTTTTCCAGAGGATCGCCAGAGTTGATTTTCATCAGCGCAATTTCAACCTGCCCAAGGATAATCGCAAGCATATTATTGAAGTCATGAGCAACTCCACCAGCCAATTGTCCGATTGCTTCCATCTTTTGGGACTGCCGGTATTTTTCCTCAGTTAGTAACTGTTCGCTGATATCCCACTTGGCAGCAACAAAGTTGACGATTGTTCCAGCAGAATTGAAAATTGGGGAAATCGTGGCCTCTTCGATGAAATGACTGCCGTCTTTCTTTTTGTTGACAAGGCGACCCTTCCAGGTTCTTCCTTGGGTGATAGATTCCCATAACTCTGAATAAATTGAATTATCTTGTTCACCGCTGTTTAAAATCCGTGGATTCTGACCGATGACTTCATCCTTGGTATAGCCAGTGATAGATGTAAATGCAGAGTTAACGTATTCAATTGTTCCTTGTGTATCTGTAATAACAATGGTTTCCCCAACCTGTTCAATTGCTGTGGCCAACAGATGTATCCGCTCTTCATTCTTTTTGCGGGTAGTAATATCCCGGCCAATAATAACAAGTGCTTTGCGGGAGCCATCGGGATGAAAAAGGGGGGACTTGATGAACTCATAAATCATTTCTTCAGAACTCTGAGAGGAAATGACTTCTTCGATAATGGAGATATCTTTGGCACCCCAGGCTTTTTCGCTTGTGAGGGTACAATTCAGGAATGCGTCAGAATAGAAACTATTATAATGTGCCAGATCTGCATCTGTCTTTCCTCGGTAGTCGATTTCTTCAAGCTGGAATAGTTCCAGCATCGCTCTATTTGCTAGTAACCAACAACCATCAGCATCTTTAAAACAGATAACATCTGGTGAGGCCTCCAATAGTGTTCGTTGTAGCTCCTCTGTTTTTCTTAATTTTTCTTCAGACTCTTTTTGTTCGGTAATATCGATGACCAGCCCAACCATGCCGGTTAGAATATCTCTATTGTCATACAGCCCGGTTACCGAGACATCCCCCCAGAAAATGCTTTCATCTTTACGGATATAGCGTTTATCCATACGGTAGGATTTTCTTTTCCCATTCTCAAGCTCTTTATCTAACAACAATTGCCGAGGTAAATCATCAGGGTGGGTGATCGACTGGAAATCCATTGACATGATTTCTGCGGCGCTGTAGCCGATCATCCGGCCCCATTGATTGTTGACCTGTAGATATCTTCCTTCGGCATTAACTTCCATCATGCCGACAACCTGATTATCAAAAAAAACTTGTAACGATTTTTCGTGCTTCATGACCCTCTACCCTCCCTGTATATCAGCAAGCTTTAACCACCATCAAAGTGATATCATCATCCCGAGAGTGCTCTCCTCTGAAGCTGTCCAGATCAGAAATGAGTTGATCAGCAATGGTGTCAGCATCGGCATTCGCATATTGAATTAATAACTCATGAACCCTTTTAGTTCCGAACATCTCTTCTGCGGTATCTCTTGTTTCCCATATCCCATCGGTTCCGATCAGGAGAATATCTCCTTCCGTAAATTTTATAACCGAAGCCATTTCATAGTTTGTTTTTTCAATAATTCCCAAGGGGATTCCTGAACTGTCAAGTTCTTCAATATGCCCATCGGATCGGTAGAGAAATGTTGGCGCATGGCCGGCTGATATCCAATGCAGAGATCGTTCAGCCGGGTCAAGAACACCATAAAACAGGGTCATGAAGTAGGCATCTGCGGTATCGCGGTAGAGATGGTTGTTGAGCTCACTCGCGAGCACTTCAAGGTTGGACGGTTGACGGTCAACCAGGGAGTGAAGAACCCCACGGGCGGTTGCCATCACCAGCGCAGGGCCAATGCCATGTCCGGAAACATCTCCAACCGCTAGCCCGAACTGCAGAGTCTTAGAATTTTTCAGTTCAATAAAGTCGAAATAATCTCCACCCGTTTCATCACAATAGAGACTTCTTGCCGATAGATCAAAGTTGGGGCAATCAGGTGCTGCATTCGGCAGTAACTGTTGTTGGATTCCCTTAGCCAAGGCCAAGGATTGTTTCATTTCATCCCGCTCTTTCAGACTGACTCCCATCTCGTTAAAAATATGACCGAGGTTTTCCAATTCGTCATCAGTATGAATTTCGACTCTGGCATCAAAATTTCCCTCTGCAAGTTGGTTTGCCGCAGTTGTCAGTTGCATAATTGGATGGGTTACTTTGCGAGAACGCATGATTGCCAAGAGAATGGCCGCAGCAACAACGACAATTGTCAGGATCGCACTGATTGTAAGACTCAGGGAGATTTGTTGGTTGACATAGTTCTCTGCACTGACGGCTTGGGCGATTATTTGTTGATAGGGGACAATGACCAGAGGAAAGGGCTCATCTCCGTTCCGGGAACCGTAGGCCCAAAGGGATTCTTTCCCCTGATAGGTAATTTTTCTGACGGCAGAATTTCCACGCAGAAGATCCTGTAGAAAAACTTGCAATTGTGGGTCGTCGATAGCCAAATACTCATGTTTAACCGGTATTCGCCAATCTAAGGAATGGTCTTCACTCCGATTGTGAAGCAGGACTTCCAGCTGTTGCAGCGGGTCCGGTGCGTCTTCATGGTAAACAAGAACCATGCTGTCAGCGTCATCAGCCCACTCAGCTGGGATATTCCAGTCAGCAAAAAATTGTCGATAGTCGATATCCAAGGCAGTGACTCCCGCTAATTTTCCATCTCCAGCATAAATGGGTCTTGCCAGGGTCAAAATCAGGGTGCCGGTGGTTAAGTCCGTCAATATTTGTTGGGTCGGTTCACCTTTGAATACGGCATCTTCATACCATTGACGCTGACGGGGATCATAGTCAACCGGATAACCCCCTTTGCCCGGGTAACTGGAGTGAATCCCTGATTCCAGTGCTGTATATTGCCAAAGGAATAGTTCCGGTTGAATATCGTGCAGGGTTTTGTAAACTTCAGGCATACTACTTATCTGGTTTAGCTGGTTCGCAACATCCTGTGGATTTTTTTCTTCGGCAAGAAAAATAACCTGTTGGGAGTAAGATACCGGGATTGGAACCAGCTTCCCATCTTTGGTTGGGCGTCGGTGCTTTTGTGTTTTGATCAGGTCTTTTGGCTGATTCTGTGGTGAGGCGTAGTCGGCAGAAAAAAAGATTGGTTGCGGTTGCTTGGGAGGAGGGGACGAAAGCCTGATCTCAACTGCTTGTGCTTGACTCTCTAGAGTCAGCAGCGCCATTGCCTTGTCACGTTTAAGGATTCGACCAAAATCATCAACCAGAGAATGAAGAAGAGTTGATGCACTCCTGTTTAGCTGAATATGGGTATCGCTCGCGAGTTTGTTGCCAAAATGCAGCATCGAGGCCCGTTGGAACAGAAAACTCAGACTCAATGGCAGTAGAGCGACTATTAGTAACAGAATCAGAAGTTTGGTACGAAACTTCATAAAACCCTCTTATTTGAGCTATTCTCCAAGCATAACAGCTTCGCATCGGAGGAACAGACCGTCCAGTATTTTTTATTCCTGCAACCAGTGGAGTATCGCTTCCTGCACTTTTGACCACTGTTCGCTCAGGCGCAATTCCAGAAATATTTTCAGGAGGCTATCGAACATTTGTTCCCCCTCTTCGACGCTGGCAATTTTGGTGAAAAAAGCCGCTTCAAATTCTGCTTGCGGGTCATCATTTGGATCTTTTTCCGGGCGGATCATCGGTGTTCGGTAACTGCCAAATTGGAAACGTTCAGCTTTTAAGGTCAGCTTCCAGCTCTCATCCTCATTCTGTTGTAAATGAATAGTTGCTTCTTCGATCTGTTTGCCCTGGCGCAGGGCAGCCCTGACTTCAAGGTATTGATCTTGTGGCCCGGCGACAACAATTTTTTGTACCCCTTCTTGGCCACCACCAATCAGGACTAGACGGTTGTCGAGAAAAGCAGTAAAAGGCTGTTTCTCAAGCACCGGGCCTGAGGTTGTGACTTGATAGCGGGAATCTGAATTGAGGGTGCGATAAAAAAGCCACTGTAAAAAATCGACTCCTAGCCAGCGGTTGGCTTCGATCTGCTCCAGAACATTTTCGGTTTGTGCTCGATTGGCTTGTTGCAATGAGTTTTGAAGTTGTTCAGGTAGAATTTGCGCGGCCCGTGCCAGTGGGTGAAATAATTGTAGTCTCAGCCCGGGGAATGTTTGGTGGAATAGACCCTGAAAACTGTCAATTGTATTCTGACCAAGGGAACAGAAACGGATAAGTTGCCGGTCGGTATCCCAGATCACATCATAAAAGGATGGAGTTGGTAACATTCGAGTGAGAAGAGATATACGAGCCTGCTCTCGAATTTGTTCTTTTTCTCCCTTTGGAACATATTTCAAGGTTGGTTGTCCCTGTAAAAACTTTTCACTCAATTGAATCACTTGTCGTTTCAGCAACGCTGCAGGAATGCGGCGACGATCTTGACGTAAACTGAAGCATAAATAGTGGTCGCGCCAGCAGCTATGCGAAGAGCTGAAGTCGCTACAATCATAATCATCCAGCTGAACCCATCCCGTGGATAGTTCATCGGCAGACTGTTCAATGGACTGGAATCCTTCTTCTGTCAGTTGATTCGCTAGTTCCTGAAATTTATTTTGCGGATTAAGTGAGCCGGTCACTTGAAAATAACAAACACTGGCGGACGTAGCCAGAAAGCCCATGGGATCTCCTTTGTATTATATGTTGATTGAAATAGGTTGAATTTAGTGAAATGGTGCCCGTTTACCTGCGATGAAAATAGTAGTAGTGACCACCAAATCCTTTGCGGAAGGGTTGGTTATGTTCGGCAAGTTGCAGGAGTAATTGGTTGAGAGTAATCTCGTCAAAATATCCTTGGCTAACAAAATAATTTCCCATTTGTTTTTGTTGGCTGCGCTGGTGAAAAAGGAGAGTGCGAACTTGCAGCGAGTCAAGCAAGCCGAGCTGTTCGGCCCGTTCGCCGAACTTATGGAAACCACTACCGCGATGGCTGATAATTTCACTGATGTTTTTATCATCTAGCCAGCCCCAACGCTTGGCAATTTCACCCAAAGCAGGTCGTTGCTGTCGTTGCCAGGTAATTGCTGTGATGACAGCATTAAATGGAATGATTCCCAGATAATAAAGAAACGAACCGAACTGCAGTGGTCGTGCTGGAAGTGGGCCGCGCCGTTTTTGCCGTTCAGGTGGATCATGACGCTGGTATTTTGTCGGGCTGTAGGTTGAGTATCTGCGTGAGAAGTTTCCAGTGGGGAATAATTTACGTTGTTTGAGATAGGTCTGCACCGTTTGATGAGCCTGATTTAAATCCTGAAACAAGCGATGTTGTTTTGTGTGATTAGCTCCAGCAGAAATTGCAAAGCGGTCCGGGTGGGTTATCTTGGCTTTCTTGCGATAGGCTGAACGGACACCTGCTGGTTGCAGGTACGACAGAAAATCTCTGCTTAACTGGAGTTCAGAGCCGAACAATGTTCGACAAGCATGAAAAACTTCTGTTTCTGTCACCTGCGACATTGAGTATTTCCTGATTGAATAGTGAGCCAAATGATCGATTGTTTTATTTAGTTTTTATAGCTCAGAATATGACTGGTGACAAGGGCGAGTTGACCGATTGACCTGTTGCCCATCTTATTTATTGTCGCGGATATAATTATCAATTCGTTGTTGATCTTCACTCAAAATATTAAGGTAACGCATTCCGGCTGTCATAGCTGATTCATCTTGCATACAAGCCCAGACAACTTCAGCAATAGCACAAACTGGAGGTTTTCCATCCTCTAGATTGATTAGAACCAGGCAGAGTTCTCCTTGGTCAGCTGGCGGATTGATGGAAAATCGTATCCCGCCAGAACTGATATTGACCCGATATGATTTGAAGCCATCAAAGACAAGTGGGGCCTCCGGACTGTAGAGAACTTTAATGTTCTTTTCCCATATCTCTCGCATGGTCTGCAGGGTTTTTGCTGCTCGGCTGAAGCGGACACCAAGTTGACAATCGAAACGCTGGCTGATCCGCCGTTGGAACATCTCTAAATCAGGATTGAGCTTCAAGGTGAATTGGTTTCCGTTTGTTTTCTTTTTAAAACTTCCTGTGGTTCGTATTCCTAGCCCCATAGCTTCTGTACTGATTTCAAAGGAAAGGCCTTCATGAAAGGGATATTGCTCAACCGCATTTTCACCATAGGGGAGAGAGAGAAGCAGTACTTCATCTTCTATCGAAACGACAAAGACGGTCATTAACTCTGTGCGGTCATTTTGTTCTTCAACATTCAGTACTTTGAGTAAGAGCTGTTGCCCCGATTTGAAATAGCGTTGATAGTTCATGCGATTAATCCCATAAGGTGTTTATTTTTCCCGTGTGTTTTTATTTCAAACATCATATTTGTCTCCAGTATTTTATATTTTTTTTCAGATAAGAACAAACCAATTATTAAATATTAAAAAAATAAATCCAAAATAGAATAAAAAGTTAAAAATCTTAACAGTTTAACGTAAATTTGTTATTTTCTCGTCCGGAGGTCGTGATGCAAAAACAAACAAATAAATATTTTATTGTTACCGCTCCTGGGTTTGAAAGGATTTGTGCCAAGGAAATGAGTGATCTTGGCATTCAACCGATCAATATCGTTCGTGGTGGCGTCGAATTTACGGGGGGATTGAAGGAGCTTTATCTTGCTAATTTATGGCTGCGTAGTGCTTCGCGAATATTAGTTCGCTTGGGGGACGTCGTCGCACGAGACTTCCCCACCCTGTTTCAGCGCTTATCCCGGCTTCCCTGGGGGCGTTTTATTAAATCAGGGACTCCTTGTGAAATCAGGGTTGCAAGTCATGGCTCCCGATTAAATCATACTGGTCGGATTGCAGAAGTTTGTGAGGCTTCTATTGCCAAATCTTTAGGTAAGCAAAATGAAGAAAGTCGTTTGGTACAGAAGATTTATATCAGAATGAATGATAATCGTTGTCAGGTATCTATCGATAGTTCAGGAGAACACTTACATCGGCGTGGTTATCGGCAGGCTAGTGCTGCGGCCCCATTGCGGGAAACATTAGCAGCTGGATGTTTGTTGGCGTGTGACTATGACGGTTCATCACCGCTACTGGATATGATGACTGGTTCTGGAACCTTTGCTATTGAAGCGGCATTGATTGCGTTACATAGAGCTCCGGGGAAAGAGCGTAACTTTGCTTTTATGAATTGGCCGAGATATCGACCCGGTTTGTGGCGGCAGCTGCTGACAGAGGCACAACGTGAAGAAAAATCGACAATTAATGGCCCCATTTTAGCGGTTGATAACAATCCGAAAGCAATTGCTGCAGCACAGAAAAATTTAGAAATGATTGGTCTGACTGGGTCGATTCAGTTGTTCTGTGGCAATATGCAGCAGCTTCAACCTCAGTATCCAAGTGGGTTGATGATTTGTAATCCCCCTTATGGAGAGCGTCTTGGTAGAAATGCAAGTTTAGAGGCTCTTTATCATGATTTAGGTCGGGTCTATGGAAATGATTTTTCTGCCTGGCAGGGGGCGCTTATTTGTCCAGAGACCGGACTGATTGAAGCAACCGGTCTTACTTTTTCTTCATTGTTGCGTTTTTCAAACGGTGGAATCAAGGTTGCTTTGTTGAAAAAGTCTTGACTTCACTCAGGTCAAAAGGTATATGTTCCAGCTCTTGTGGGGGTGACTCTGCAAAGATAGTAAAGAAAGTGGGGTGATTGTTCGTGGAAATCACTGTTATTGATGGTAACGTCGAAAAAGCAATAAAAGTTCTCAAGCGTAAATTGCAACAAGAAGGCCTTTTTCGTGAAATGAAGCAACGCAAATTTTACGAGAAGCCAAGTATTAAGCGTAAACGTAAAGAGAAAGAAGCCCAGCGTCGTCTGCGTAAAAAGCAACGTGCTATGAAGCGGTTTAACTAAACGCTTTCTGTTTCTATATAATAAAAAGCCGACCTAGATATTGGGTCGGCTTTTTGTTTTTAGATCTTATCTGGTGAATAACATTATCATTTATCCTGAATTACTATTCCTATTGTGGATTGATACCAGCTGTACCATATCAAAGTAGTGCTGATGAAATGCAAACTTATGGTGCAGGGCTTTAATGTAAACTTCATCGCTGATTCGTTTTGCTTTCCAACTGAATTCCAATAAGGCGATTGCTTCAAGAATCTTCTTGTGCTCATCAATATGGATAGGGGTTAAGGCTGTCCCGATTCTCTCCATGGTTCTTTCCTCAAGTTCAAATTGCCGCGCAATCGCTTCTGCCATTCTTTCAAGATGGTTGTTAGATTTTTTCTCAAGATCAGTCTCCTTGAGTCCTTCTTTTAGATGGGTAGCCCTGGAGTGTAGAATGGCAAGGTCAGTTTTTTCCGCAGCAGAAAAATGAGTCATTGTCTTCCCCACTTTCTTAAATAGATACATCGATTTCTCTTGATCCATTGGACTAAGCGAAATACATGCCAGAAGCGGATTAAAGCCTTTCCTGATTATGTCGTTATCGTTACCCTATTGAAAATAATGAGAAAAGTATGATTTGTTGTACGAAACAATGAAACTGAAAACTATAGGGTAAAGTCATTATTAGGCTCGGTTTATGGTTATTTCACGGTATATTTATGGCAAATGCCGTAATAAAAAAGCGGGCATTCCAGTGAGGAAAGCCCGCTTTGGTCTGGATGTGTATGGGAAAATCAGGCTATTTAGGCCAGTGTCCCAGATTTATTCCTGAAACCTTCTCAACAATTCTTACAACTTGGTGGCTGTAGCCATATTCATTATCGTACCAGATGTAAAGGACACAGCGGTTGCTCTGAACGATGGTAGCCAATGAATCAACGATACCAGCGTAAGTTGAACCAACCATATCGCTAGAAACTGCTTCAGGTGAATTGGTAAAGTCGATTTGATCCTGTAACGGTGAGTCCAGAGACATGCTACGTAGATAATTATTCAATTCATCAACGCTGGTCTCTTGATTTAATGTGAGGTTAAGAATCGCCAGTGAAACATTCGGGGTAGGAACCCGAATTGCATTTCCGGTTAATTTTCCAGCGAGTTCTGGCAAAGTTTTGGCAACGGCTTTGGCGGCACCAGTTTCAGTAATCACCATATTTAATGGTGCGCTACGACCACGCCTTTCTTTATTGTGGTAGTTATCAATCAGATTCTGATCGTTGGTATAACTATGACAAGTTTCGATATGCCCGGATTCGATACCAAATTTATCGTTTACAGCCTTAAGAACTGGAACAATAGCATTAGTCGTACAACTGGCTGCTGATAGGATTTTCTCGTCGGTTTCAAGTAGTTCGTTATTGACGCCGTAAACCACATTGGGGATATCTCCCTTGCCCGGTGCTGTCAACAGAACTTGGGATGCTCCACCAGTTTTTAGGTGACGTCCCAATCCTTCACGATCACGCCATTTGCCGGTGTTGTCTATGACAATTGCGTTTTGTATCCCATATTTAGTGTAATCAACGTTTTCAGGAGCATCGGCGTAAATAATCCGGATCATAATACCGTTGGCAATAATGGCATTTTCTTCATGATCGACTCTGATGGTTCCTTTGAAGTGACCGTGAACCGAATCACGGCGCAACAAACTGGCGCGCTTAGTCAGATCATCTTCACTGCCTTTACGGACAACGGCTGCTCTCAGGCGGAGATTATTGCCTCCACCCGTTTGTTCAATTAATATTCTTGCCAGCAAGCGCCCAATACGACCAAAACCATAAAGGACAACGTCACGTGGTTCGCTTAACTGATGACTTTTCCCAGTATTCAACTCTTTGAGTTGTTCAGTGACAAAGCTGTCGGCATCAACACTATTCTGCTCTTGATATCGCAGAACCAATTTTGCCAAATCGATCTTAGCTGGAGCCAGATCCATGTTGACTAGTGCCTGGAGGATTGGGTAGGTATCTGTGACCCATATTTCACGACTGATAATTTGCCTGGCAAAGCGATGAGCCCGTAAGATTTCGATGGTTGACTGGTTGACCAACGTGCGGTCAAAGACCGTACATACCACCTCCTGATCCCGATAAAGTTTACCGATCAGTGGTGCCATTGCTTCGGCAATCGCTTCACGCTCTTTCCACTCATTGAAATACTCGTCAGTTTTTGTGTCGACCATATTGAGCCAACCCTTTCGTCGTATGCTAGTGTAAATAGAATAGTGGGGATTTTGTCTTTCAGCACCTTTAAAACCCGCGTATACTAATTTAACTTAATTGCTTTTGCAACTCCCTTTCCTGAGATAATAATTGTCTTTTTATCCAGCAGTTACTGGACAATTATGGAGCGGGTTGTTAAAAATGGTACTTATTTTTTACAGCATGAGAGCAATGTGTCTTGATCCTAATTCTATCCGCAAATATCATGGAGGAATAAACAATGGGTGACGTAGTCAGTTACAAAGATCTGGGGTTGGTGAATTCCCGGGAAATATTTCGCAAGGCGGTCGATGGCGGGTATGCTATTCCAGCCTATAATTTCAATAATTTGGAGCAATTACAGGCAATCATTACTGCTTGTGCCGAAACCAGGTCGCCAGTGATTCTCCAAATCAGTAAAGGGGCGCGTAATTACGCCAATGAAACTATGCTGCGCTATATGGCCGCTGGTGCAGTACAAATGGCCAAGGAAATGGGTGCCGATATCCCGATTGTACTCCATCTGGATCATGGTGACTCTTTTGAACTTTGTAAAAGCTGCATTGAATCTGGATTTTCATCAATCATGATTGATGGCTCTCATCTCCCTTATGATGAAAATGTCGCTTTGACCCGTCAGGTTGTTGAATATGCCCATGCTTACGATGTCACTGTTGAGGGGGAACTCGGTGTTCTTGCAGGGATCGAAGATGACGTGGTTGCAGAAAAGTCGACCTATACTCAGCCTGATGAAGTGGAAGATTTTGTCAAAAAAACTGGTGTCGATTCTCTCGCTATTTCTATTGGTACCAGCCATGGTGCGTATAAATTCAAACTCAAGGAAGGGGAGTCGGTCCCACCGCTACGGTTTGATATCCTTGCCGAGTGTGAAAAACGGATTCCCGGTTTTCCGATAGTCCTGCATGGAGCCTCCAGTGTTCTTCCTGAGTATGTTGCATTGATCAATCAGTATGGTGGTAAAATGGATGGAGCTGTCGGTGTGCCAGAAGACCAGTTGCGTAAGGCTGCGGCAAGTTCCGTGTGTAAAATTAATATTGATTCAGATGGTCGCTTGGCAGTCACAGCGAAAGTCCGCGAATATCTAGAGAACAATCCGAGTGATTTTGATCCACGTAAGTATCTTGGCGCCGCCCGTAAAGAATTGATCAGCCTGATTAAACATAAAAATGAGGCTGTCCTTGGGAGTGCTGGGAAAGCTTAACAGATTTTGACAAAGGATAAAAAAGGGGCCGCTGCAAATCTGTGCAACGGCCCTTTTTAATCGCTGCAATTGGCGAATTCTAAAATGTAATAACCTGATAACCTTCTTTGATGAAGTTTGAAATGTAATCGCCAACGTAGATAATGTTGGCTCCTTTTTCCATGAGTGATGGGGTAATTCCCATGTCATCAGCGACGAATTTACAATAAGCAGTATTGTTGTTCTGGAGTAATTCAAATATTTTTGGGTGCTCTAGCATTAATCTTTCACTTTCACCAAACACGACGAACTGAACATCATCGACCCAACCGTGTTTTCTTGCATTTGTCCCGTAAAGAATTCCAGGTTGCAATTTTTCCAGATCTCCAGAAGCAAGCCAGATGAGAACTTTTACCATAATATGCTCCTATTTCTGCTGTGGATAAGCTCTTGGCTTATCTCTAAGCCGCCTGTCACAATAACCTGCTTGATGGGTTATATGATAGCGAATCGTTCAGAGTGAATGAACGTGGCGTCTCGTATTATTAAGGCCACTAACTCGCAAAGTTTAACTGTGCAAAGGCGTATCCGCAGGTGCTTATCATTTTTTGGCTATTAACAGGTCCAGTATTTCTGCCGGAGTATCCGCTCGTATCACCATCTCTCGGTGTGAGGAGGTTAGAAATCCTTCTTGTGCGGCATTATCCAGAAGTGTATCCAGGGGTGCATAATAGTTATTCACATTGAGAAGGCCACACGGTTTAGAGTGAAATCCCAGTTGAGCCCAGGTGTAGACTTCAAAAAACTCTTCAAGGGTGCCGATACCACCTGGTAGGGCTACAAATGCATCGGACAATTTCGCCATAAGAGCTTTTCTTTCGTGCATGCTAGGGACAACGTGAAGTTCTGTCAGGTCAGGGTGAAAAATTTCTTTGTCATGTAATGCTTGAACTGTGACTCCAATAACCTTGCCACCAGAGTCCAAAACACTGTCGGCTAACAACTTCATGAGCCCAGTATCGGAACCACCATAGACACAAGTGAGCCCACGTAAAGCCAACTCTTTACCCATTGCTTTGGTGGCTTGAGCGTAAGCAGGGTTCGTTCCTGTTTTTGAACCAAGAAAAATACAAATAGAGTGCATTGATTTCCTCATTTTGGGCGAGTGGTATGCCATTGCCATCAATTATCCAACCATGGTGGTGAGGCCGTCTAGTTAGCAGAGCAATAAATATATTATTTCTATTTAATTCTTGTGCCGGTAGAGGTATCTCAACTTTTCAGCAGGGACGCCAAGGAGAAAACCGACGATCATTAGCTGATTGATTATGGTTGTCCTGATTGTCCCTAGTTGTTGCCAACGTCGTCCGGATGTCATCGCTTGTTCACGAAGGGTTATAATTATACCACGACGGCGCAGACGGCGGATAAGTTCAAAATCCTCCATGATGGGGATGGTAGAAAACCCTCCCATTTCATCAAACACCCTTCTTTCCATAAACAATCCCTGATCTCCATAGGGCGATTGTAGAACAGTAGAGCGAAAATTGGTTCCCCACTCGACGATGCGCATGGCCAGACTGGAGGTGTCAGTTTTAAACCGAAATGCTCCGGCCACAGTGTTGGGATTATTTAAGGCTGAACGAATTAAATAGTCATAGTTGTGAGGGAGGATAGTATCGGCATGAAGAAACAGGAGATATCTCCCTTTGCTATTCTCAACCCCTTTATTGAGTTGATCGGCACGTCCTGTAGAGACTCTGAATAAGTCTGCCCCAAACTGGGTCGCGATTTGACCCGTGCCATCTTGGCTATCACCATCGACAACGATAATTTCAACATTGTTCGCCTGTTGCAGTTGTTTGAGAGTGTGACCAAGTACGGTAGCTTCATTAAGCGTTGGGATAATCACGGAGATTTGCGATTTGTGATTTATTACATCGTTAAAGCGGGGATCGTCTTTGAGAGGGAGTAGATCTTCCGGTCGATCGATATCATTTAAAATTGGTAATTCAGCGATCCGCAGGCCGAGACGGTCAGATATTTCCCGAGTTTGTTCATAGACATGTTAGAGGGCAAGTTGATCTTGCGTTTCGAATTGATGGGCAGAGTGTCATCATCTTTGAAATCAGAGAAATATGGGATCAACCGGATAAAAAAGTAGAATCTCCCATTGCCAAAGCCACCTACGTCAAAAAAAACAAATTCGTGGAAAATCTACTGGCAGCGTGCTGATCTGAAATGGCACCGGTATGAACCAACTTCTGAAGCAAAAACAATCGAAGAGTTTTTAGATGTTGTTGAACGGGACGAATATTGCTGTTTCTGGGGTTGATCCCGAATGCCAAATTGTTTTGATTCAGCGTAAGTGGGACCATCTCCTTACTACTGAGGCTCTTGCAAAAGTCCCAAAAGACCATTAACCGTCATTCCCGCGAAGGCGGGAATCCAGAGAGACACAAGCTTTCAGGAAAAAACTGGATCCCCGTTTCCACGGGGATGACGACTTTTGCAGGCAGTGGACAAAGGGGCGGCGATACGTACTGTCCAGATGCTCACCGTTGCCCCGACCAAGCTGCTGACAAACCCCCGTATCGGTGAAAAAGTTGAAGAGTTTTCCCCACGTGAAGTCCGTCGATTTCTCATTGGCCATTATGAAATGCGCTACGAAATCAAATCAAACACAATTTATGTGCTCCGTTTGTGGCACACTCGTGAGAACCGGTGATTTCAGCTGTTGTTCTGCAATCGATCCTGAACCCACCCATTCGACAATCAGTCCGCCATCAGCTTAATCCAGCATAATCCCCAGCTTGCCCCCGGAATATAGCAGATATAGCAGGTATTCGTACTCTATGGACAGACCTGCAATTGCTCGTGGCACTTTCCTTGATTAACCTGTTTACGCTGTTATACTTTTTTAGCAGTGTCCGGTTAGTAAATTGCGGGGATTGAATCTGACATAAAAATCCCCCTCAATCCCCCTTTTACAAAGGGGGAGACTAGAAAACTCCCCTCTTTGGCAAAGAGGGGCTGGGGAGATTTGAAAGTCTGAATTAAATACAGTTGTTTTCAGCGATATAAACCTTTCAGCAGCAGGAGCGCTTATGTTCAAAGTAACAGTAAATGGGATAAACCGCCTGGATATTGAGCTGAGCGGAAAGTTGGATGTTGAAGAGATGAAAATTGCAATCAACGAGTTTATCGAAAAGGCTGAAAATATTAAAAACGGCACAATGTTGTATGACATTATTGATTTTCATCTGCCGTCACTTGGGGCTATTGCGGTCAAAT
>JAOZLQ010000136.1 GCA_029934755.1 Desulfuromusa sp.
AAAATCATGTTGGTTCTATCAATCTCTATCTTTTGTGCAGCTACTGTAGCTATTGCAGTTCCTCCGAGTAAAACTCTGACGTTTGATAAAGCTTCCAAGGGTCCGGTCACCTTTTCTGGTAAAGTTCACAAGGATGCTGGCATTAGTTGTAAAGAGTGCCACAATAAGGAAATGTTTCCCAAAATGAAGCAGGGGACGGTCAAAATCACAATGAAACAGATTTACTCTGGTGAACTCTGTGGTCAGTGTCATAATGGTACCCGTGCTTTTGCCGCGAAAAAGAACTGTAATCGCTGCCACGTTAAATAGTCTTTGCCCGGGGCTTATTCCCCGAAGCTTGCTTCGGGGAAGTTAATTCAGCAGTTTTTCACCAATAACTCTTTTTGCTTTCGGGTATCAAGAATCACGGTTTTGTCAAAGTCTTCTTGGTTTGTACCGGCCTTATTGATGTAGTGGAATTTTAAACTGTG
The DNA here is from genome assembly GCA_029934755.1 of Desulfuromusa sp. Taxonomy (GTDB): domain Bacteria; phylum Desulfobacterota; class Desulfuromonadia; order Desulfuromonadales; family Geopsychrobacteraceae; genus Desulfuromusa. Next base: position 471 of record JAOZLQ010000136.1, read on the forward strand.
CTTACCAACAATCACTTCATCGCCATCTAGTAATTCATACTTATCAATTTTCTTTTCATTAACAAAAGTTCCATTAGTGCTCCCCAGATCTTCAATAAAATAGGTATTCATAACTTTTTTAACAACCGCATGGGAATTTGAGACAGCTGGGTTGTCAATCTGGATGTCGTTTTTTGGATTGCGCCCGATACTGATCTGCTCATTTTCTGTTTCAAAAGTTGTCAGAGTTTTTCCTTGATAGTCCAGTTCAATGTTTAACATCACACTCTCCTTTTCATTTTGTTTTGTTGCGCATAGGTTTTACTGATTAAGTTGATTGATCTGTAATACTACCGCGGTAATATTATCTTTTCCTCCCGCTGCTATTGCTTTTTCGATTAGGACGTCACAGGTGGTGCTCAATGTATTTGGTTGTTTGAGGGTTTCCTTTATTTCTGTGTCGGATACCATATTGGTCAGCCCGTCACTGCACAAAAGAAAACGATCTCCGGAAGATAGAGGAATTGTTTTCTGACAAATATCCAGTTCTGGAGTAATCCCTATCGCCTGTAAAAGAATATTTCCCAAGGTGGAAGTTTCTGCCTGCTCTGGGGTGAGAATCCCCTGACGTATTTGCTCGCTGACCAGAGAATGATCATCACTCAATTGGTCGAATTGTGAGTTGTGTAAACGATAAATTCGACTGTCACCAACATGGGCCAAATATCCCTGTTGCTGTTGCAGAAGAAATATCGTCAAGGTTGTTCCCATGCCCTGCCATGCTTTGTTGCTATTTGCTGCCCGCTCAACCGCTTGGTTGGCTTTTTCCACCGCTTGGCTGAGCCATTTTTGAGGATTAGCTAGGCCTGTTGTCTGCAAGGATTGGCAGACTGTTTCCACCGCTATCTGACTGGCGATTTCACCGGCGGCATGCCCTCCCATCCCATCTGCAACAATAAACAGCCCCTGCTTTTCATCGACAAAGAACAGATCCTCATTGGTTTTGCGTGCCAGGCCAATATCTGTTTTCGCACAAAATTGCAGCTTCATGGTTTTTCCAACTTTTTTTGTAGAGTCAGCAGCTCTTGTTGGAGAATTGCTGCGGATTTGAAGCGACGTGTAAAGGTTTTCTGCAGAAGTTTATCCACAATAGTGTAACAGGCTGCTGGAAGTTTTGGGCAAACCTCAGCTAATGGACGATAGTTGGAGTTTGAAATGTTGTACATCAGTGCCGTCATGCTCTCACCCTGGAACGGTTTTTCTCCGCTGAGAAGTTCATACATGACCACTCCGAGGGAAAAAAGATCAGAGCGACCATCAACTTTTTTCCCAGCAACCTGTTCCGGGGACATGTAGCTGGGGGTGCCGAGGATGATCCCGGTTTCTGTCTGGGATCTGGTTGTAATTCGGGCGATGCCAAAATCGGTTACTTTTATCTGTCCTTCTTGCAGCAAGATAATATTGGCTGGTTTGATATCCCGGTGAATGACCCCTTTCCGGTGGGCATAGTCCAGGGCGGTAGCTGCCTGAGTGATAAGGTTGATCACTTGGTCAACGGGCAGTAGCTTTTTCGGACGGCAATAACAACTCAGGTCTTTCCCTTTAAGAAATTCCATGGCAAAGAAGGCCAGATCGGTTTCTTCTCCGACATCATAGATAGTGACAATATGCGGATGGCTGAGTTTTCCAGCGGCCTCTGCTTCCTGGAAAAAACGCTCTTTTATTCGTGGTAATTCTTCTGTTTCGATTTGCTGGTATGCCAGAGTTTTAATTGCAACCTGACGATTGATTTTCGGATCAATGCCAAGATAAACGGTTCCCATGGCTCCCTGGCCGAGTTCTTTCTCGATACGGTAGCGACCCAGAGTCGGTTTTTCTCTATTTTGATGCAAAATGACGGTAGCATTGTCATTGGGGTTCAGAATGGTCGTCCGATCGGAATCTTCCAATTGTTTAAGTCGACTTTTGGTGTCGCGAAATCGCCCCGCTTGCAATAAGTGTTGGTAGATAGAAACAGCATTGTGTGGCATCCGTTTGCGCTCGAATTCAAGCCCTAGATTGTAGAGCATAGTTTTGTTTGATTTAATTTTTGGTTCAATAAAAAGGGCCTTTTCCAATGCCAGGTCAAGTAGCCCTTGTTCTTGAAAACGTTGTGCCAGAATTCTATAGTTTTCTTGCTCGTGATAGTATTTGTCTTGGTTCCCGATATGCCAACTTACCAGAGTAAAACCGCCCAGACAGAGAAGGATGGCTGGAATAATTTTCAACCAGACAGAAAAGATGATCAGAGCCCCTGCTGCAATCAGAATCCAGCAGATTAGAAACAGCAAAACAGTTGTGACTCCAGCACGAAATGAAAGTCTGGGAACAGGCAAAATGAGCAAAACAGTAAAGTAGAGTAGAATTGCTGCCTCTAGCAACCAGCTCCAATTTGATCGTTTGGGTATCGAATCTGCCAGCAGGGTTGCTGTTGATAAGGCCGCAAGCTCGCTGGTGCTCATGACGCCATATCCTGCGACTTGATGCCGATCTCCGTAACTGTTGGTTGGCCCAATAAGGACAATTTTTTCCTTTAGAGCATTTTGCTGCAGATTGCCTTGCAATAAATCAGCGGCTTTGTAGGTCTGAAAAGGGAGCTGTCCTGGGTGAATATCCAATAGCATGCGATAGTGGCCAGTGACTGGAATCTGCAAGGTGTTGGTTGGTAGTATCCCGGTCAGTTCTTGAGGAATTGTTTGCAATCCTTGCAGGTTTTCACCTTGAGCGTGAAGTACCAGTTGCAGGGGAAGTGAGGGGATCAATTGTTTCTGCCAAGGCACTAGTAACGGTTGGCTACGAATTTTCCCATCCGAATCGGGGGGGAAGATCAGGTGTCCGATTGGCAGAGTTTTATCAGTATAAGGTGAAAATTTCCAGTTTCCAGGATGGTTTAAGCGGTAACGGGCTAATGGATTCTGCAAACTGAGTAACAGTTTCTGTGCTTCTGGTAACGGATCTGCTGCAGGCAACAGTGAACTGGCAGGAAGGCTTTCTGACGAAGAAATTTCTTGCCGGGTGCTTTCTGTCATAATAATAACATGATTGGATCTGAGGCTGTTATTGAGAGCCAGATTGCCAGTAGATGTTTTCTCAGAGAAGCTGAGTGGAGTCAGTAAGGCAATCTTTTCTCCCCCTAGCTGCTGAACTTTATCGATCAACACAGCCAGATTCCTGGGTGAATCAAAGCGATGACTCGGGCCGGAATGGTCGTATTGGTCGGTGGCAATCAATGCAACCCGATCATTGTCGGGAGCTGTTCTGAATGCTAGTAAATGATCATAAATAGGATATTCGAGTTTCAGCAGAATTGGATGATCAATGAGTGATGCGCAGAGTAGCAGCAGTCCCATGAGTGGACAAAGCAACCAGGGAGATATGAGCAATCTTCCAAATGAGCGCATCAAAATTCCGTAAAGAAGTTGAATCTGAATTGGGTTAAATTTAGAAAATACACATTATTATACAATAATTTTGTTAAGATTGGGATATTTTTTTTGCAGCTTGATAGCGTGGAACATTTAGCCACCTTTGTGATACAAAGCGACTTTAAATCATCACAACTGTGCGAGCTCATAGGAGAGAAATGATGTCTGAAGTGGTTAGTCCTGATCCGCAACAATTACGGCGACTGGCTACCGCACGAATGCCTTACGGCAAACATGCCGGGAGATTGTTGGTTGACTTGCCGGAACCCTATGTTGTCTGGCTGGTTGGTAACCAACTGCCGAGCGGAATGCTAGGGCAGCAGTTGCTGGAAATTTATGAAATCAAGGTCAATGGACTTGAAGCACTGTTGCGCCCGTTGATTCCTAGGGAGAATCAATGACGTCTCTTCCTTGGTCGCCTGCATCGACCCCTTTGATGCTGGCGCCGATGCAGGGATTGACCAATGATGCTCTGCGAGCTTGCTATATTGAGCGCTATCATCCCGATATTGTTTTTACCGAATTTGTGCGGGTCCATACACAATCCAGAAAACGAATCGCTCGGGTTGAGTTGGCGGAAATTGCGGTACACGATGCAGACGTTCCCCTGGTTGTGCAGTTGATTGGTAACAATGGCTTGGCTTTGGCTGAGGCGGCAAGGCAGGTTCAGGATGTCGGTTGCCATCATCTGAACCTGAATCTTGGTTGCCCTTATGGTCGGATGACGACCGGGGCGACAGGTGGTGAACTGCTTAAAGAACCAGAAAAACTAGCTGAATTATTAATAGCCCTCCGGCGGTCGATTCAGGGGAGCTTTTCGATCAAGTGTCGGTCTGGATACAGTGATCCTCGGCAATTGTTTGAGTTGTTGCCGATTTACCAGGACGCTGGTATCGATTATCTGATCCTCCACCCGCGGACTGTGGTGCAACAATATTCGGGGTGGGCAGATCACGATTTAACTGCTGAAGCTGCCAGTCAAACCAGCCTGCCAATTATTGCAAATGGTGATATCAACAATGCCGCAACTGGACAGCGGTTGTTGCAGGAAGCTGATGTTATCGGATTGATGCTTGGCAGAGGCGCGTTGGCTGATCCCTGGCTATTTCAGCGAATTCGTGGTGAGTTGCCAGGTGAAGTTGACGAGATGCAACGGCGACGAGATCTGTTTGAGTTGCTGACTAACTTGCTGTCACGCTATCTGGTGAAGTTTTGTGGTGAACGCCAGGCCTTAATGAAGTTGAAAGATTTTTTGAACTTTATCCCTGATGATTGCTTGCAGCGAGATCTTGGCAAGTTGAAACGGGCAACGACCGCTGCAGGATTTTCAGCGTTGCTTGAGAGTAAATTTTCCAGATAATCGTCCTTCCTTGTTTATTTTTCGTTTTGTTATCCAACCATGTTTCTGAGCTAATTTTTTGTCATTGAATGGTTTATAAATCACTTTAAGATTCATTGGAAAAGCGGGTGTAATTGCAGCAATTTAGTGTCTTTCATTTATAGATTGTTTACAGTTGATTATCAATATATTGTGGCGGATAATTAAAAAAGGTACAAGATGTTGTGATTTTACCTTGGGGCGCCTATGGACTTATGTTAGTGTCTTCGACGTGCTGTTTGGTCTTTTTTGTTAGTATTATTTTACTGTGTAGATAGTGCTCTGCATGGCTACATAGCGGGTGAACTTTTTTCTTGTTCCTATCATCAAGAGAGCCAGGCGGCTTAGCTCATTTACATCTAACTGAAAAGTGAGGAGGTTCCGATGGCAACAAAGTGTGATGGGAAAACAGAAGTGTACTCACGAGTCTGTGGATTTTTCCGACCTGTCCAACAATGGAATCGCGGTAAAAGAGAAGAGTTTAAGGATCGCGCTGAATATGTCGTTGCACCCAAGGAGCAAAAACACTGAGAACGATTCGAATCAAAGGTTTTCAGGGAACCAGTTTGCTCGATTTTCCCGGTCGGGCTGCTCTTTACCGGCAGTTGTAATCTGACCTGTCCTTTTTGTTACAATGCTGGGTTGGTCCTGGGTCCTGATAGCTATCCAGATTATCCCCTTGACGAGTTGCTGGCAGACCTGAAAAAGCGTGAGGGTTTTATCGATGGGGTTGTGATTTCGGGCGGAGAACCCACCATTGATAGTGGTCTGCCGGCATTTTTATCGCTGTTGAAAGAAAGAAATCTGCATACGAAAAAGCTCCGAACTTATAGTTAAGTTCGGAGCTTTTTCGTCGTTATAGGGTGAATGTCGTTACTATTTTACTTTATGGCAGAATAAACAGCGGAACTTGGGTGGATGATCTGGGGATAAAGGAATATCGCTGTCATTGTGGCAATCTTCACAGAACTTCTCTGCTGCTTTCTTTCCATCAGTTTTGACAATATCGTAAAATTTCAGGTGGATCTCATCTTTTGGTACCGGTTGAGTTGTTTCTTCCGGTGCCATCCAGAGGAAAATGAGAAGAGCCGCCGCTCCCAAAAGGAGTAATATATCGCGTTTTTTCATGAATATCTCCAGTGAAAGAAATCGAGTTTGGATTTGTAGAATAATTTTAA
>JAOZLQ010000137.1 GCA_029934755.1 Desulfuromusa sp.
TTTTTGCTGCAGCAACCATCATCCCCGCCCTGGCTGAAAGAGATACCCTCCCGGCAACGCTTGACAGTCTTTGCCTGAACCCACCCGAATATCTTATGCAGACGCTAGTCATTATCGTTGTCAATAATCGGGCTGATATCTCTGCCGATCAACTTGCTGATAACCAAGAAACTATTAACTGGTTACAGTCATCTCCCTATCCACAACTCAACCTCACATGGATTGATGCTAGTTCCTCCGGCCTCGAACTTCCGGCAAGAGATGGCGTTGGTTTGGCACGGAAAATTGGCTTTGATGCAAGTTTGCAGTTGCTCGATTGGAAAGCTGCCCCGCTGCTGATTTCGGTAGACGCGGATATTCTGGTTGATCGGAATTACCTTGCGACCATTTTTGACCATTTCGCGATAAGTAAAAAAGGGGCAGCGGTAATTCCATTCCGGCATCAAGCTATCTCAATTCCCAAGCAAGAAGACGCTATTCGCCATTACGAGCTTTATCTTCGCAGCTACCTTTTTGGTTTGCAGATGGCAGGCTCACCTTATGCTTATCATAGTATTGGCAGTACCTTTGCCTGTTTGGCTGAGGCTTACATTAAAGCGGGGGGGATGAATCGACGTTGCGGTGGTGAAGATTTTTATTTTCTCCAACAACTGACAAAAACGTCAGGAACGGAAATGGTTGACGGAACAGTGGTGCGACCTTCGTCTCGTTTCTCCAATCGGGTTCCATTTGGAACCGGCAAGGCAATTCAGGGTCAGGTGGAGGAGGGGATTGCGTTGTTCCATTTTGTCTCTGCTGTTGGATTTCAAATTCTAAAAGAATGGTTTGAACTGATTGGTTGCCAATGGGATCATTCTGCCGATCAAATAAATCTGCAAGTCGCAAATATTTCCTCAGTATTAGATGGTTTCTTGACTGATCTGAGCTTCATTGAGGTCTGGGAAAAGCTGCAAAATAATCATTCTTCCAAGGAACAGCGGTTGGCAGCTTTTCATGATTGGTTTGATGCTTTGCGAACCCGTCAGTTGTTGACTCGCATCGAAAATAATTCAGACTCTTCTGCTGAACAAATTGTTGCAGATCTGCTGAGTTGGGGTGGATATGCCGGAGTTGATAGGGAAGCTGATCAGTTGAAGTTGTTGGAGGGCTTGCAGGGAGTGTAATGGTGAATTGGCGGACATGTATCAGATACATATCCGCCGATTCATTTCAGATGGCTAAACTATCAATACTTGCCAAAATCGTCATCATCCAGCTGAATTGCTTTGGCTGGTTTCATGTTTCCCCAAGAAGTATTTGGTTGCTGCTGTGGCTGTGAAGTCACTGCTAATTGTGGTCTTGATGCTGCTCGCTGAGGTTGTATCGGGCTGGCAGCATAAGAAGAGCCAGTAATTTTGAAGCGTTCCAACATTTGTTGAAGGAATTTGGTTTGACCGGAAAGCTCTTCTGCAATAGCCGCTGTTTCCTCGGCACTGGCCGTGGTGCTCTGGTTGACAGCACTGAGCTGTGCAAGGCCTTCATTGGCTTGAGCGACTCCTTGAGCTTGTTCGTTGCTGGCCGCTGCAATTTCATCAACCAGATCAGAAACTTGAGCTACTCCTTGATAAATCTCTTTAAGAGCTTCAGCCGTTTGATCGGCAATTTGAGCCCCATTTTTGGTTTTTTCTGATGATCCTTGAATCAATTCGGTTGTTTCACTGGCAGCCTTGGCACTTCTTGCCGCCAGATTACGAACCTCTTCAGCAACGACGGCAAAACCTTTGCCGTGCTGTCCAGCTCGAGCGGCCTCTACGGCAGCATTAAGAGCCAATAGATTGGTCTGGAAAGCAATCTCATCGATAACCTTGATGATTTTGCTGATATTTTGTCCTGACTCATTGATTTCAGCCATCGCACTGATCATTGACTGCATGTGTTGATCACCTTTTTCTGCCGCCAATTTAGCTGTAGAAGAAAGTTGATTGACCTGCTCGGCATTTTTGGAGTTGCTAGCCGTTTGCTCATTCATCTCTTGCATTGATGCTGAGATCTCTTCCAGGGCTGCTGCCTGTCTGGTTGCTCCATCAGCTAGTGATGTGCTGGTTGCAGAAACCTGTAATGTATCCGAAGCAATTTTCTGACTCGATTGCAATACAGACTGAATTGTCTCTGTGAGCCCTTGGTTAGCATCAGCTAGCGGCTTTGCAATTAAGCCACTTGCTTTAAAGGTGAAATTTCCATCAGCTAAATGGTGAAATGCTGAAAGTACTTCCTCTTTCAACGTTGCTGCAAAATGGTTGAAACTATCGGCAAGTTGTCCAATTTCATCGCGGCGCCGAATAGTCAGTCTTGCATCCAGGTTTCCTGCATTCAGTTCCTGGAATTTTTTTGCAGTTTCTGAAATTGGATTAATGATATTTTTTCTGACCAGAACGAAGAAAATCAATAGCCCCAGAATACTTATAATAGTCAATGTAATCAGAATTGTTTTTGTTCCATTGATATTGCTTGTAATGACTGCTTCTCCAAGTTGAACTTGCTGAGATAATTTTTTTTCTAAATCGGAGAAAGCTTTTAATGCAGGACCATCACTAATTTTAACAAGTTTATCAATATCTTTTGGTGCCAGACCTTCAGCCCATTTTCCTGCGGCCATCTTCAAGTTTGTCGCGTACAGACTATAGGTTTTTTCAATTGTTTCCAGTTGTCCTAGCTCTTCAGCGGTTGATTCAACTGAACGATACTCTTTAACATTGTCTTTGGCTCTTTGGTACGCAGCATCAAACTTGGAGATGTACTTATCTTGCCCCCGTAGGATGTAGTTTTTAAAGAGGTGTATAGCACCCCCATAGCCAAACTCCGATTTTAATTGGGAGACCAGTTGTTGCTTGTGAGATGTTTCTTGAGCAAACGCCATCCACTGCTGATTGACTTGATCCAAGCGATTATAGAGAAATAAGCTTGAGCAACCAGCCAGAATTATGATGATCAGAAATAAAATCAACATCTTTTGTGAAAGTGAAGATGATTTCGCTGTTTGTTGAGTTCCTGTATCCATGATGGTTCCAAATATCCTATGTCTGAATGAAGGTGAAACGTTTATCTAGGTATGATCTAATATTTACCAAAATCATCATCATCCAGTTGAATTGCTTTGGCTGGTTCCATGTCGCTCCAAGATGCGCTAGTTGCTGGTTGTGGTTGATATTGCGGTTGATATTGTGGTTGTGATGGTGTTGCTGGTTTCTGAAGTTGCATTGTACCGGGGTTGTAAGAAGTACCGATAATTTTGAAACGTTCTAACATTTGTTGTAGGAAGCTGGTTTGAGCTGAAAGCTCCTCAGCGATAGCGGCTGTTTCTTCAGCGCTAGCAGTTGAGCTCTGGTTGACAGCACTGAGCTGTGCAAGACCTTCATTGGCTTGAGCGACTCCTTGAGCTTGTTCGTTGCTGGCCGCTGCAATTTCATCAACCAGATCAGAAACTTGAGCTACTCCTTGATAAATCTCTTTAAGAGCTTCAGCCGTTTGATCGGCAATTTGAGCCCCATTTTTGGTTTTTTCTGATGATCCTTGAATCAATTCGGTTGTTTCACTGGCAGCCTTGGCACTTCTTGCCGCCAGATTACGAACCTCTTCAGCAACGACGGCAAAACCTTTGCCGTGCTGTCCAGCTCGAGCGGCCTCTACGGCAGCATTAAGAGCCAATAGATTGGTCTGGAAAGCAATCTCATCGATAACCTTGATGATTTTGCTGATATTTTGTCCTGACTCATTGATTTCAGCCATCGCACTGATCATTGACTGCATGTGTTGATCACCTTTTTCTGCCGCCAATTTAGCTGTAGAAGAAAGTTGATTGACCTGCTCGGCATTTTTGGAGTTGCTAGTCGTTTGCTCATTCATCTCTTGCATTGATGCTGAAATCTCTTCCAGGGCAGCGGCTTGTTTGGTTGCGCCGTCTGCCAATGATGTGCTGGTTGCCGAAACCTGCAATGTATCCGAGGCAATTTTTTGGCTTGATATCAGTACATTTTGAATGATATCTGAAATAGCTTGATTGGTTTCAGCTAAAGGTTTTGCAATTAGACCTTCTGTCTTAAAGGTGAAGTTTCCTTCTGCCAGGCGGTGAAATGCAGTCAGAATGTCGTTTTTAAGTCTATCGGCAAATTGATCCATGTCACCGGCTAGTTGACCAATTTCATCGCCCTGATTCATATTCAAACGACTGTCCAGATCACCGTTATTCATTCCATTCACCATTTGTACAACTGCACGTAGTGGACGAACAATTTTTCGGTTAATCAGCAACCAAATAAGGAATGTAGCGATCAAAACAATTATTCCCCCGATGTAAAGGGCTGTTGTTAGTTTTGTTATCTTTTTTTGCGATTGTGTTGCATACATGCCGACTGCTTTATTCATCTCTGTCAATAAAGGAATATTGCTCTTAAGAATATTTTGAATGGCTTGGGTTACTACTTCACCTTTGCTGCTGGGATTAAGCATGGTCTGAATTTGGGTAGAGAAATTATTCCAGAGGGATTCAACTTTTCGCATCTGTCCAAGAATTGCCGGGTTATTGGTCGGTGGAAGCTGCATACTGCTATTGCCGTTAATCAAACCCTTCAGTGAACTGTCAAACAGAGCGTAGGTTTCTTTTAAACTGCTACGACATTCCTCAATTTCCAGGCCAGATTGGATGCATAGTGCCTCTTTTGACATTTTCTGACTGAGCATTCGCTGCCGTCCGGCAATGTTGATGACAGTTGAGTCATCTTTCTGATTTTTAAGAGTGTTCACCGTAAAGAAAACCAGAAGAATACTGATCAAAGTTATAAGACAAATTGCACTGGTGAGTTTAGCGCTGAGGCCGAATGATTTTGGCTGAGACATGATTGATACTCCATAGTAATGATAATTAGTCACAAAACATGAAATATATTTTATCTTATTGGTGTCTGATGTCAATAACTTTTAATAATTTATTTCACATAGTTCGGGTGGAAAGGAATTTACTGGGTAAAAAAAATGCAAGAGCCTCCCGTTGGCAGGAGACTCTTGCAGATATTCTGTGGACTAGGGGAAGGACGCAAAGTCAGTTCCCTTGTCTATAAATATTCAGTTAATTCAGACTGCTTGCTCCATTCCCCAAATTCCGCAGGGACAAATCCCGGCACAGATGCCGCAACCGATACAAAATTGGTCATCAGAGATATATCAAAACTTGAAAGGATAGAGCGGGTTATTACTCTTTTAGCCTACCTGCTTGTCGCAGGCAGGTAGGCGAAGGGGAGTTAAAAAAATTAAAGGAGAGTAACCCATCCGTGGTCATCGGGCTGTCTGCCATATTGGATGGCAGTCAGTTTATTATAGAGTTCCATAGTCAGTTTGCCAGTTTTCCCATCACCCAACTGGACACAGTTATTTTTGTAGCAGAAAGAGCTAACAGGAGAGATCACGACTGCGGTTCCTGCGCCAAAAGCTTCTTGTAGGCGGCCGTTTGCGCTGCCTTCTATAATTTCATCGACGCTCAATGCACGTTCTTCAATTTCATATCCCATTTCCTTAACCAAGGTGAGTACTGAGCGGCGGGTGATTCCGTCCAAAACAGTTCCATGCAGTGGCGAGGTCACAATTTTTCCATCGTAAAGAAACAACATATTCATACTACCGACTTCTTCTACAAAGCGTTTTTCCTTGGCGTCCAGCCAGAGAACCTGATCATAACCATTTTCAGCGGCTTCTTTGGCAGCATAAAGGCTGGCGGCATAGTTCCCACCGGTTTTGGCTTCGCCAGTTCCCCCTTCAGTAGCACGCACATAAAAATCGGAAATCCATATTTTTACCGGGGCGATACCCCCTGTGTAATATGGGCCTACCGGACTAAGAATAACGTAGCATAGATATTGATTTGCCGGGCGAACCCCGAGCATTGGTTCGGTCGCAATCATGGTTGGACGAACATAAAGGCTGGTCCCTTCACTATGTGGGACCCAATCTGCTTCTAACCGGATCAGTTCGAGCATGGCGTCAAGAAAGAATTTTTCATCCACCTCCGGCATGCACATACGTTCGGCACTGCGATTAAAACGGGTGATATTATCTGCAGGACGAAACATCGCAAGGCTGCCATCGGCTCGGCGAAAAACTTTAAGTCCTTCAAAAATTTCCTGAGAGTAGTGAAGAACCATGGCCGCTGGATCAAGCGACAGGGGACCATAAGGTTGAATACGCGCTGAGTGCCAGCCTTTACCACTATCATATTCCATAACCAGCATTCGGTCGCTATACTGCTTGCCAAATACCAGCTCACTTTCATTTTCAATCCGCGCTTTTGGCGCAGTGACGGGTAGAATTTGTAAGTCCATAATATGTTATTCTCCAGCAATGGTAGTTTAGCCATTTCATGGCTTATTAGCAGTGTATCAACCAAGAAGATATTTTTTATCACAGCATCTGCCTGTGCTGCAACT